>CAJVYS010000005.1 GCA_913009875.1 uncultured Gammaproteobacteria bacterium
ACGTGTGCTTTTCCGATCTTGATTTAGATGGAATAGTTGTTAAACGCTACGATGGTGTGACAGGAGAATTTGGGAAATTCGACGATGAAGATGCTGCGTACATTCGTTACGGAAGTGGAGGTCTCGCTGGTATTGGAGGATTAGTTTTTGGTCCTGATGGCAATATCTATGTTAGCGACCCCCTCAACAACACTATCAACCGTTATCAGGGGCCGTTTGGGAATACGCCGGGCGCTTTCATTGATAGTTTTGTTACTTCGGGTAGTGGTGGGTTAAATTTTCCGACAAAACTAACATTTGGACCGAATGGTAATCTTTACGTCGTAGGTGGAGGCAGCAAGGTGTTGAGCTTTCATGGACCACTTGCCGTTGACGCGGGAGCCTTTATAGGTGAATTTGTTCGATCAGGCAGTGGCGGCTTGATTAGGCCTAGGGATTTGGCCTTCGGGTCGGATAATAACCTTTATATTGCAAGTGCAACGGATAATATTTTACGCTATCAAGGACCTTTGGGATCCAATCCGGGATTTTTTATCGACGAATTTATTTCTTCTTTACGCAATGGTGGTTTGAGTTCTCCGCAGGGGATGGCTTTTGGTCCACAAGGAGATCTTTATGTAAGTGCTAATATTGTTGGTGGTTCTCATAAAGGTGGTATTATGCGTTATGATGGTCAGACCGGAACTTCTAAAGGTACGTTTGCATTTGTCAGTTCGCCCCGAGCCTTAATTTTTTCTTCCATACCAAAACCGGTATTGGTAGGTGATTTAAATAATGACGAGTGTGTGGATCGAACAGATTTAAACGTTATCTTTGCCGAGATCCGAAGCTCGTCCGGTGAGTACAATGTCGCTTTTGATTTCAATGTGGATGGAAAGGTAAACGTTGCAGATGCTCGTAAACTTGTGACATTGTTTAATAATTCAAGAGGAGCGGCCTGTGGTGCGCCGGCCTAGCAAGAAGCTAGTGGACTAAACTGATTTGACGTTTTGAATGAAACAGAGTCATCGTTGATATCACATGCAATAAGAGTATATGGAGATTTTGGATGTAGTCTCCAGCCATTTTCCCTCAAATAAAATTAATATGCTCCGGTGGATTACGGATGTCCCACAGAAACTTGTTGACGTAATCCTGCCGGCAGCCGATGGCGCAGTCCTTGTGTACGTCCACCGATTCGGCGATGTCCCTGTGCACATTCCAGTAATGGTCGCTGTTGACCAGATCGAAAAATGAACCATCGTGCAGGTCGCCCATGTAGAAGCGTTCCTTGTTGAAGAAGGGGCCGCAGGGGTAAATCTTGCCGTTGCCGGAGATCTGCAGCAGGAAGGGTGTGCCCAGGCAGACGTCGTACTTGCGGTAGCCGTTGCGGTAAAGCTCCGTTTCCTCGCTGGCGCGGATCTTGTTCCACTTGGCCTGCACCACATAATCCTCTGTCGACAGGCCTTCTGCCTGTTTCAGCACGTCTTCGATGCTGGCGTAATCCTTGTAGTCGATGCCGATTTCCTTGTACTCGGAATCGGAGCAGTGCTTGATGACGAAATAGTCCACGCCCAGCTCCGCACCCAGCTCCGCCTCAGCCAGAACCTGATCGTAGCATTCAGGGATCAGCACCATTTGCAGGCCGATGGTGCAGTCGTAGTTATGTTCTTTTTTGATGGCCACCAGGCTGCGAATTTTTTCCACCAGAAGATCGAAGTTTTTGCCCTTGGACTGGTGTACCCGTTGAAACCCCTCGGGTGTGCCGGCGGAGAGATTGAAGCGAATCCACGACATATTGGCCAGCAGGTCGTGGGCACGATCCATGTCCAGCAGCAGGCCGTTGGTGGCCATGGCGGTGTCGATGCCCTGTTGCCCTGCCAGCACGGTGGCGTCGTAGAGCACCGGGTTCAGGGTCGGCTCGCCATCGCCGATGAAGCCCAGCGAGCGCACGCCGAGGCGCCCGCAGTCTTCGATGTAACGCAGCAGGGCATCGCGCTCGATCATGCTGCCCTTGGTCATGTTTTGCACCACGGCGTAACAGTAAATACAGGCCGTGTTGCAGAACTTGGTCAGCCCCATGTCGATGTGCACGGGGGCGAAGCGCTCACCGTTCTGCCAGGCCATCACGCGGTCGAGATGGTGCAGCATTTTGTGGCCGTCGAAGCGAAAGCGCTCGCTGTGGTTGCGGTAGCTGGGGCCGGTGAACTGGTTGGGCACGCTGGCCGGTTGCGCCGTTTCCAGGCGCACCAGGCCGATCTGCCCCTTGGCGTGCACCAGCTCGACCTTCTGGCCCTGCAGGGTGTGCACCGAGGCGCTCTGTGTGTTGCCGGATTTCAGTTCGCTGCGGTCGACGATATCGTTGGAGGTGCGCAGCTTGTGGCCAGGGCGCTGGGCGCGTGGTGCGTCGTCGGGCAGGTCGGTCTGTACGGTATTACCGAAGCGGTTTTTCTGTGACTGGTTGTCAGGCATGGTGTTTCCTTGCGGTTCGTTCCGGCCTCAGAAGGGGCCGCGAAAATCGGGGTTGGGAATATCCGTCGGCGTGTCCGGCTGTAGCTTGTCCAGTTCCTGCCGCTGGGCCTCGCCGATGCGAACGCCACACACCTGTAGCGCCTGCTCGGCGATGGTGGCGGCGGTTGGATAATAATGTCCGGCCCAGGCATGGGAGGTGGGGCAGGGCAGGTCGGGCAGGGTGACGCTGGCGGGCGCGGCGCGCAGGTGGTCGAAGCCTTGGCGGGTGACGCGGGCGATGAGTTCGGCGGCGACGCCAAAGCTCTGGTGTCCTGTGTCCGCCACCAGCAGGCGCCCGGTCTTGGCCACCGAGCGCAGCACCGCGGGCACATCCAGCGGGCTGACGCTGCGCATGTCGATGACTTCGGCCTCGATGCCCAGCCGGGCGAGGCCGCGTGCGGCGCTCAGGGCTTCGAGGGTCATGTAGGAAAAGGCGGCGATGGTGATGTCGCTGCCTTCGCGGCATCGCCGCGCCTTGCCCAGTGGTGTCTCGAAATAGCCGGTAGGGACTTTGCCGCGCAGCGGATGTATCCAGCGGTGCTCGATGAAGATCACCGGGTCGTCGTCGGCGACGGCGGCGCACAGCATGCCCTTGGCGTCGTCGGGGAACACTGGCATCACCACTTTCAACCCCGGAATATGGGCGAACAGGCTCTGCAGGCTTTGCGCGTGCTGTGGCCCCTGGCCCCAGCCACGACCGACGATGCAGCGCACCACCAGCGGTACCCGGGCCTGGCCGCCGAACATGTAACGCCATTTGGCGGCATTGTTGATCAGTTGGTCCATGGCCAGCAGGGCGAAGTCGATGCGCTGATGCACCATGATCGGCCGCAGGCCGCTGATGGCGGCGCCGATGCAGATGCCGGTGAGGGCGTTTTCCGCCAGCGGCATGTCCAGCACGCGTTGCGGGCCGAAGCGCTGGCGCAGGCCGCTGGTGGTGCCGAAGATGCCCTTGGGGTCGGGCACGCCCTCGCCGATCAGCAGGGTCGTCGGGTCGCGTTGCAGGCACAGGACCAGGGCATCGTTGATGGCCTCGATGCCGGTTTTCTCGTGCACGGCGGGCGACGGAGAGATATCGGCTAATGGATTACTGGCCATGGAGGTGTCTATACATGTCTTCCACGCGGGGCAGTGGGGCGCGCTGGGCGCTATCGAAGGCGCAGTCTATTTCGTGTTGGATGGCGTTTTCGATGTGCTGCCTGCCGATGTCGTCGAGCAGCCCGAGCGCGCGCAGGCGTGCGGCCTCCTGTTCGATGGGGCAGCGGGCCAGCCAGTCGGCCTGTGCCTCGGGCGCGCGATAACCCAGGTGGTCATCGATATCCGGGCCACAGTGCTCACGCCAGCGCCAGGTGTGCAATTCCAGAAACTGCGGGCCGTCGCCGGCGCGGGTGCGGTGTACGGCCTCGTCGGCCGCGGTGCGCACGGTGTGTAGACGATTGCCGTCCAGCTCCTGCACGTGCAGGCCATGGGCGCTGGCGATGGCGTGGATCGGTCGACCGGGCTGTCTTTCTTCTAACGGTGTGTAGACGGCATAGTGGTTGTTTTCACACACGAACAGGATTGGCAGCCGGTGCAGGGCGGCAAAGTTCATCGACTCGTGCATCACGCCTTGCTCGAAGCAGCCGTCACCGAAGAACAGGCAGACCACACGGCCCTCGCCACGCAGCTGGCTGGCCCAGGCGGCACCCACCGCCACTGGCACGGTGCCGCCGACGATGGCCGTGGAGCCCATGAAACCGGCGTCGGTGTCGATCAGGTGCATGGAGCCGCCGCGCCCTTTGCTACAGCCGCTGGCGCGGCCATAGAGTTCGGCGATCATGGCAGTGAGATCACCCCCCTTGGCCAGATAGTGGCCATGGGCGCGATGGCCGCTGAATACGCGGTCGTCTTCCGCCAGGGCGGAGACGACGCCCACCGCGGCGGCCTCCTGACCGATGCACAGGTGCATGGGGCAGCGCATTTCCTGCTCGGCGTAGCGCTCGGCCAGTGCCTCCTCGACGCGGCGAATGCGCAGCATCTGGCGGAACAGTTCATCCATGGCGTTGCTCATTTCAGCAGGGTGGTGAGATATTTCTGGAACTGCACCGGGTCCACCGGCTCGCGGTTGCACACGGTCTGCACGTTCATGGCCCCGGCGATGCTGCCGAAGAAGGCGGCGATGTCCGCCGGGATGCCCGCAGACAGGCACAGTCCGGCCAGGGAGAGAAAGGCGTCGCCGGCGCCGATGCGATCAACCACCCGTCCCGATAGCGCGGGGATGGCGTGGCTGGCGTCGATGGCGCGCTCCTGCATCAGCACGCCACGGGTGCCGCGGGTGACGGCGAGATGCGCGGCGCCCAGGCGGCCGGCGATGTCGCGGGCGATGCTCTCGATATCGCCCTGGCGGTTGCCGGCGGCCATGCGCAGCTCGGGTTCGTTGAGGGAGACGAAGTCGGCGCGCGGGTAGCGGGTGATGACGTGATAGCCACGGTTGCCGCTGTTGACCTGGGTGTTGACGGCGAGAAAGCGTGCGCCGCCGGCGAGGCTGTCGACCATGCCCTCGGTAATGAAACCGTTGCCGAAATCGGGCACGATGACGGCGTCGAAGCGTTCGAGGTGACTGTCCAGCCAGTGGCGTATGTCATGCTCTATTTGTAGTGAGGTCAGGGCCTCGCCGCCGAAATAGACCTCAAACAGTTTGCCGGCATCGTCGCCGATGTAGCGGCGTTTGACCAGGGTGTGAGCACGGTCATTGGTGAAGAAGCGTGGCTGGACATTGTCACGCAGGTGTTCGCGGATGAAGTCTTCGTGCGATGCCTGGCCGCCGAGGCCGCCCAGCAGGGTGACCTTGCGGGCAAAGCCGGCGATGTGATTGGCCACGGCGATGGCGCCGCCGGCGAAGCGCTCCTGGCTTTCGTATTGCACCGCCAGTACGTTGCCCTTGCCGGTCTGACCCAGCGGGCGGGTGTAGTGATATTCGTCGATGATGATGTCGCCGAGCACCAGTACTTCGAGACCGGCCAGGCGGTCGAGGCACAGTTTCAGGCTTTCACCGTCGTGGCGTTGGCGAAAGCCGCGCAGGAAGTCGCGCACCTCGTCGTCGAGGGCGCTGAAGTGTTCGTTGAGCAGGTTGCTGGAGCTGAAGGTGGCCTCCTGGGTGAAGTGGATGCGGCCACCCACACTTTCCACGGCGGCCTGCTCGCGGCGGATATTTCCCGTTACGTCGTCCTGTGTGCGGATGTAGTCGCTGCCCTTGACGTAGACGTGGGGACGCAGCGCCTCGATGACATCGATGGCGGTCTCGGCGGCATTGATGGCCACGCCGTCCACGCAGTCCAGGGCGGCGATGCTCTCGCCACGCAGGGTTTCGGTGAACACGGGGCGGTCCGGACCCTTGTTGACAAAGGCGTCGGCGGTCAGCGTCACCAGCAGCCGGTCGCCGAGCTTGCGCGCCGCCTGCAGGTGCTTGATGTGGCCGATGTGCATGAGATCATAGGTGCCGTGGCAGAGCACGACGCGTTCGCCACGGCGGCGGCAGTCGGCGGCGAAGGCCGTCAGCGCCGGCAGGCTCATGAGCTTGCCCGGCGGATTTTCCGCGGCTTCCTGCGGGTTGAGTTTGACCACGCTTCCCTTAGCCATTGTCTTCGTCGCTCCAGTCCAGGCCCAGCAGATCGGCGACGTAATGCAGCAGGAACAGGTGGCCGATTTCCACCATGCCGTAGTCGTCGGAGTCTAACCAGTAGTTGATGTCTCCCAGCTGACGTAACGGATTGTCGGCGCGGAAGCCGGAGAGAGTGACCACTTTTGCCGCGCAGGCGGTGGCGCTGCGGCAGGCGTTGATGATGTTTTTTGACTGCCCCGAGCTGCTGATGGCGATGAGTACGTCGTTGGCCGTGAGCAGGCGTTCGACACGGCGGGAGAAGGCGTTTTCGTAGCCGTAGTCGTTGCTGAAGCAGGTGAGGGTGGATGAATCGTGCAGGGTCATGGCGCGCAGGCCGCCGACGTTGAAGAAGTCGGTGACGGCGTGGCTGGCGACGGCGGCGCTGCCGCCATTGCCGATGATGTACAGGCCGCCGCCCCGGGCGCGGGTGTCGGCCAGCAGGCGGGTCAGCTGTTTGATACCCTGATCGCGCGCAAGTTCTTGCGTGGTTTTTTCGCTGAATGTGCCAGCGCTGACGACGCTGGAAAATTCCCGGGCGTGGGTGGTGAAGGCGGTCCGTGTCAGCATGTCAGTGGTCTCCGAGATATTTGAACCAGCTGCGGGTGGCTTCATGGATGGAGCCGGCATCCCACAGCGGCGCCTCGCGCCACAGTTCGATGGATTCGAGCATGCGGGAGACACCGGTGGCGAAGTCCACCTTGGCCTTCCAGCCCAGTTGTGTGTGAATACGGTGGATGTCGGCGAAGGTGCAGTCGGGTTCGCCGGGGCGTTTGGGGATGTATTCCACCGCGCCGCCGAGGTGGCCGACCAGCTCGTTGATGCTGTAGTGGTGGCCGCTGCCGACGTTGAAGATCTCGCCGCTGATGTCGCTGGCGGCGGCGCAGGCAAAGGCGTCGGCGACGTCGCTGACGTAGGTGAAGTCGCGGCTCTGAGTGCCGTCGCCGACCACCGTGTAGGGTTTTCCCGCCAGTTTCTGGGCGAGGAACACGCCGAACACTGCACCGTAGGCCCCGGTGGTGCGCGAGCGCGGGCCGTAGACGTTGAACAGGCGCAGGGAGAGGGTGGGCAGGCCGTAGACCTGCGCCCAGTGCAGCACCATTTCCTCGCCCAGGTATTTGGTCAGGGCGTAGGGATACTGGGGACGGATCTCGGCGCTCTCCGGCGTTGGGTAGACATCGGGGATGCCATAGCAGGAAGAGGAAGCGGCATAAACCAGCCGCTTGATGTTTGCCGCCCTGCCGCATTCCAGCACGTTGAAGGTGCCTTGCACATTGGTGGCGTAATAGATGTCGGGGTGTTCGATGGAGGGCACGATGTCGGCCTTGCCGGCCAGGTGGAATACCCAGTCCACGTCGTCGAAATGGGGGTGGATGGCCGCCTTGTCGGTGATGTCGGCCTCGACCTGCTGCAAGCCCGGGGCGCCCTTTACCGGCGCCAGGTTTTCCCAGCGGCCGCTGGAGAGATCGTCCAGCGCGATGACCTGATGGCCATCGCGGATCAGTCGTTCGACCAAGTGGCTGCCGATGAATCCCGCGCCGCCGGTGACCAGTGCCTTCATGGGTTGTTCTCCGTGGATATTCTACTGATGCAGCAAACAAACGCCTTGCTCCTGCACAAACCTTGCCGCTGAAAATAAAATGTACCCAGGATGTATGCGTCGTTATGCCGGTTTAATGACAATATTTTCTCCTGCATGCATTGGAATTCTATCGATAACGATTAAGCCATTTTCACAGATGAACTGGTCATAGTCTGCTCTATTCGGGGCGAGCACTTCCAGCATTACAGATGTATGGTGTTCACGCAGTTTGTCGATGGCGGGCTGAAGGACTTCCTTTTCCATTCCTTCAATATCCATCTTGACAAAGCGAGTGGTTTCATTCAGTAATTGGCTTAAGGTAACTGATGGGACTTTAATACCCAAAGAATCCTCACTGCGGCGCGTGCTGGATACACTATTACGAAATTGCAGACTAATAGGGTCCTCACTAGCGGAAACCGCAAATCCCAGCTTTGACATATCCACATTATCGACTTTATTGATTGCCATATTTGCTTTCAGTATTTCTACTCCCCTTGGTTCGGGCTCAAATACGACAACCTGTACATCAGGGCGGTGTTTAGCAATAAACACCGCGTGATTACCCACGTTGGAGCCGATGTCAAGAAACGTACTGTTGGGGGGGATATGCTCTTTTAAATAAGCGATTTCGTTTGGTTCGTAAAAACGCCCATTTATCCACTCATATTCTATTTCCCAGTTTTGTCCTGTAATGGGTAATAAAAAATCAATACCCGCATCATTGATCATAGCCGCATCACCGCCATGATGTATGAAGTTAAGCACGGCAAGGAATTTGTTGGCTGGCTCAAAGGCTTGGCCAGAAAGTAGTTCGTTAAGAACATTCCTGGCTTCATCTAGATTTCCCTTTGAGGCCAGAATCCCTGCGGCCTCGAAAAGAAACATTGGGTTTTTTGCATGCCTATAACCTTCACGCAGCAGATTTTCTGCTTCGTGAAACTGTCCTTGGCGCTCCAGGAACAGGGCAGCAGGAAACACTTTATCCAGACTTATTTCGACCATGAGTTAACTCCTTTATAACGCGTTATTGTGACTGTTGTTGTCACTAAATCAATTTTTGGAAAATATGGATGTTGTATTCTTGGTTAATAGTTGGCTCTAAATAAAATTTACATGCGTAATGCCGTCCGACCCCAGCGCGTGCAGGTAGCGGTTGATGTCGTCCATGCGGCAATTGGTGCGGCAGTCGCGGATGTCCAGCTGTTTTCGCACATAACTGAAATTCGCTTTTCTTTCTTCGCCCTGCCAGATGTCCTCGAAGCTTTGCTGATTGAGGTTGCCGTAGTTGAAGCGCCGGTCGGTGAGATAGGCGCTGCAACCGTACACGGAGCCGTCCGCCATCACGTAGGCCCAGAAGAAGGGCGTGGCGCTGCAGCGGGGATAGCGCTGTTCCCGCTGCTCGCCGAGCTTGCGCATGGTGTTGCTGCGGAATATCACGCTGAAACCGTCGCGGTTTTCCGCCGCCAGTTCGGCGGCCAGCTGGTCCATGTCGTCGTAGGTAATGCCTTCGTAGACATGGGTATTACTGAACAGGTGTTGGGAGTAGGGTTTCACCACCAGGTAGTCGAGGCCGATGTGGTCGCGGCAGAGGCGCGCCAGCTCGACCATTTCGTGGCGATTCTCCGGCAGCAGCAGGGATTGCGCCCCCAGGGTGCAGCGATGACCGTGCTGCTCGCGCTGTTCGACCAGGCGTTGCAGGTTGGCGACCACGCGCGGGAAATCCTCGGCATCGGTGCGGTGGATGTCGGCGTAGGTGGTCGCGCGGCCGGCGTTCACCGAGGCCTTGATCCAGGACAGGTGCGGCAGGCCGCGATCGAGAAATTTGTCGGAGACCACCGTGGCGTTGCTGGTGATGGCGGTGTCGATGCCACTCTCGGCGCAGACCTCGATCATCTCCGGCAGCTGCTTGTGCAGCAGGGGCTCACCCTCGCCGGCGAACATGATGCTCTTCACCCCCAGCTCGCCCATTTCCCGCAGCCGTGGCGTGATGCGCTGCAGATCCAGGCGCTGGGCCTGATAACCGATGTAGTCCACTGCGCAGAAGGTGCAGCGGTGATTGCAGGCACCGACGGGGGAGAGCTCCACATACAGGGGATAGACACTGCGGGCCTTTTGCCAATCGTCGCCCACGTCCAACCACTGGGTAACTCGCCGGGGGTGGTAGATCAGCTTGTGGCCGTCGATGGCGAAGCGGTCCGTGCCTGGTGTTGCGGGCCGGGCGGGCTTTTCAAATTGGACGAGGGTTGACGATTTCATGGCGCTGCTTCGATCTGCTGGGTGGTTTGGGTGGGAATTAGCAGATTGTGTGCCAGCTTGTCAGTTGCTCAGAAGGAGGCGTCTACTTGTCGTGATAGCCTCGCTTGAATTAGTCTGCCCCCATGTCTCAATCATCGTGTGATACCGACGTCCCCACCGGGGTCCATTTTCAGGCCGAGCTGCCCATCGCCTGGGAGCCGCTGCCGGGGCCGCCCTCGGAGGTTGAACGGCTGAGTGAAAGCCAGGCCAACGAGGAATTGCTGGGCAATCTGCTGGTTCTCGATGAGGCCGTCACCGAGCCGGAGGAGGACGCGCAGCAGGAACACTGGCGGCGGGTGGAGGCCAAGCTCGACCTGATGCTGAGCCTGCTCGGCGAGATGCTGGCCGGGCAGCGTGGGTTGCCGGTGGCCCGCCCGGTGTGCCTCGGCGGTGAGGTGTTGTGTATCGACGGCATCAGTGACCAACCCCTGCCGGCGGCGGGTGAATGGCTGCGGGTGCAGCTGTACCTGGTGCCGAGCATCCCGCGCCCGCTGATGGTGGATGCCGAGGTACTGCCGACCGAGGCGCCGAACCGGCTGTTGCTGCGCCTGACGGGCCTGCCGGAAACCACCCGCGACCTGCTCGAACGCTTCGTCTTTCGCCAGCATCGGCGTGCAATTGCACAGGCCAGGAGCCACGCCTCTTAAAAACGTTGTCTCGTCACACCGCTCTGCGGTGTGTCGCAAGGAAGCCAGAGTAATCCGCTGAGGTGGAGGTGGCGCTGAGCGCCACAGGATGTGTGACACCGCAGAGCGGTATCACAAGTTCAAAGGCGTCCCGCCAAACCACTGAATGAATAGTGAGTTGAACCCGCTTCTTTGTATCCGTGTTCAGATAAAACGGATAGCTTACCGTTTTTAAAGGCATTTTTTCTTTAACGCCCGCGACAATATTTTGACATATTGAAAATCAGGTGTTTTACTTAGTGGGCCTGGGAAAACTGACGAAGGCCGAGTGCACCGTCAGGACTATCTTGATGGAGTATCAGACCGGTACACGGAGAAAAAAATGCCCGATTCCATGACCATTCTGCTGGTGGAAGACGACAAGCAGCAGCGCAACAAACTTGCTGCGATACTCGAATTCGTTGCCCAGGAGCCGATCACCATCATCGACTACCAGGCGGCCAGCGATAAGCTGGACGACGGGGTTGAGGCCATTATTCTGGGTGGTTGCAGCTCCGCAGAGGCACGCAAGGTAACCTTTGATGCTCTGCGCAAGGCATCTGAAAACATACCCATCCTGGTGCTGGTGGCGGAAAACGGCGAGCGTGATCTTGACAAGGACATGGTCAAGCACGCCTTCAGTTTGATCAATCTCCCCATGCGTTACGCCGAGGTCTCCGACGCCCTGCACCGCGCCCAGGTCTATCGCCTGAGTCAGAAGCGCGGTGGTGGTGGTATGAACCTGGAACTTTTCCGTAGTCTGGTGGGTAATAGCCGCGGTATTCTTGAGGTGCACAAGCTCATCGAGCAGGTGGCGGACACGGGCGCCACGGTGCTGATTCTGGGTGAGTCCGGTACCGGCAAGGAAGTGGTGGCACGCAACCTGCATTACCATTCCTCCCGCCGCGATAAGCTTTTCGTCCCCATCAACTGCGGCGCCATTCCCGGCGAGTTGCTGGAAAGCGAACTGTTCGGTCACGAGAAGGGCGCCTTCACCGGCGCCATCAGTGCTCGCCGCGGCCGCTTTGAAATGGCCGAGGGCGGTACCCTGTTCCTTGATGAAATCGGCGATATGCCCACGACCATGCAGGTCAAGCTGTTGCGGGTATTGCAGGAACGCACCTTCGAGCGTATCGGCGGTAACAAGGTGCTGACCGCGGATGTGCGTATCGTCGCCGCCACCCATCGCAATCTTGATGAGCTGATCAGCACGGGTAATTTCCGCGAAGACCTGTATTACCGCTTGAATGTCTTCCCCATCGACATGCCACCCCTGCGTGAGCGAATCGATGATGTGCCCTTGCTGGTGAATGAACTGATCGCACGTATGGAAAACGAAAAACGTGGCTCGGTGCGCTTTACGCCGGCTGCCCTGATTGCCCTGTGTCAGTACCGCTGGCCGGGTAATGTGCGCGAGCTGTCCAACTTGCTCGAACGGCTGGTCATCATGCACCCGTACGGTATTGTCGATGTGGGTGATTTACCGGTCAAGTTCCGTCCTGCTGGCAGTGCCGAAAATCTGCCGCAGATCACACTGGATCCACAGTTGACACCGGTGATGCCCATGCAGCCCTCCCGGCTGCCACGTGAGGGGCTGGATCTCAAGGAGCATATTTCCACCGTCGAGTGCTCGCTGATCAAGCAGGCGCTGGATGAGGCAGGTGGCGTGGTGGCCCATGCCGCCAAGCGGTTGAAGATGCGCCGCACCACCCTCGTCGAGAAACTGCGCAAGTACGGCCTGCAGCGCAGTGAATCCGTGACGGGAATTTGACCCCGTCTTCGTTCGAATGTCCTAACCGGCTGAATAAAAAGGAAAACATTATTTAGGCACGCATTTTGCTCTAATCCGGCTGTCGAGATACCGCCTGCGGGAAAACCCGCAGCGGACAGCAACCGTCAGAGCGAGGCGTGACCATGGCCGTACAGCAGACCCCACAGATTCAGACCCTGGAGCACTCATTTCAGGTCTTCGATCTGGCTTCCCCGCGACGGGAAGCTTCCTATCCGCTACATTCCGTTCGCCTGACACCTCCATCCGTTCCGGACAAGGCACAGCACCTGCAAGCCATCTTCAATGCCCTGCCGTCCGGTGTCGTGGTACTGGATGCCTCGGGGCGGGTGCAGGAATGCAATCCCGCCGCCATCGAATTGCTCGGTGAACCGCTGACGGGCGAGCAGTGGACCGACATCATCGGTCGTGCCTTTTCTCCTCGCAGTGACGACGGCCACGACATCTCGCTGGCCGATGGCCGCCGTGTCAGCATCTCCACCTGCCCGTTGGGCGATGAGCCGGGCCAACTGCTGTTGCTCAACGATGTCACCGAAACCCGTGAACTGCAGCAGCGTTTGAGCCAGCACCAACGGCTCTCGGCGCTGGGCGAAATGGCCGCCGGCCTCGCCCATCAGGTGCGCACGCCGCTGGCCTCGGGCCTGTTGTACGCCTCCCAGCTCAAGCGACCCCATCTTGATGTGGAGTCCCGCGCCGAACTGGCTGGCAAGGTGGTCACCCAGCTGCGCCAGCTGGATGCCCTCACTAACGACATGTTGCTGTTTTCACGCAGTGGCTATGGTGGGGAAGACATCATCGAACTAGACAGCCTGCTTGCCAGCCTGGCCGGCGCAGTGGCGCCGCACTGCGAGGAACGCAACACCGAATTGCAGATTACCAATGCCTGCGAAGGGGCACGCGTGCAGGGCAATCCACGCACCCTGCTCAGCGCCCTGTTGAACCTTACCAACAACGCCATGCAGGCCATGGGGCAGGGTGGTGTGCTGCAGCTGGGGCTGCGTCAGGGCACCTGCAACATGCTGGAAATCACTATTACCGACACCGGCCCCGGCATCCCCGCCGAGGTGCGGGAGCATCTCTTCAAACCCTTTTTCACCACCCGTGCCAACGGTACAGGCCTGGGCCTGTCCGTGGTGCAGGCCGTGGCCCAGGCCAACGGTGGTGGTGTGCGGGTGCATAGCCGGCTGGGCGAGGGCAGCGAATTTATCGTGCAGCTGCCATGCCTGGATGACGGCCAATGATCCGTCCGTGGCAACAGACTTCAGTTCAGGAGGTGTTATGAAACAGGCAGTGATTCTGGTCGTGGAAGATGATGCGGAGCTGCGTGGCGCCCTGTGCGACACGCTGACCCTGGCGGGCTATGCAGCGGAAACCGCTGACAATGGCTACGCGGCGCTGGATATTCTCGACCGCAAGACGGTGCAGATGGTGATTACCGATATCCAGATGCCGCGCATGGATGGCCATACCCTACTAAAACAGATCAAACGGAAATGGCCGCAGTTACCGGTCATGTTGATGACCGCCTTCGGCTCTATTGAAATGGCGGTCGAGGCCATGCGTGACGGCGCGGTGGATTACCTCACCAAGCCTTTTGAGGCCGAGGTGCTGGCGGCCAATGTGGCGTTGCACGTTGATTCGCGCGCCGGCGCGGTGATCGGCGCCGACGATGCCGACGACGGCATGGTGGCGGTGGATGCGCGCAGCCGACAACTGGTGGAGCTGTCAAAGCGCGTTGCTGCCAGTGACGCCACGGTGATGCTCACCGGTGAGAGCGGCGTCGGCAAGGAAGTGCTGGCGCAGTATATCCATCGTCATTCGGCGCGTGCCGATCAGCCCTTCATCGCCATCAATTGTGCGGCAATCCCCGACAATATGCTTGAGGCCACCCTGTTCGGCTACGAGAAGGGTGCCTTTACCGGCGCCTACAAGGCCTGCCCCGGCAAGTTTGAACTGGCCCAGGGCGGCACCCTGTTGCTGGATGAAATCTCCGAAATGGATGCCGCCCTGCAGGCCAAGCTGCTGCGCGTGTTGCAGGAGCGGCAGGTGGAGCGGCTGGGCGGCAACAAGCTCATTGAACTGGATGTGCGTATCCTGGCCACCTCCAACCGCGACATGCGCAAAGAGGTGAAGGCCGGTCACTTCCGTGAAGACCTGTTCTACCGCCTCAACGTCTTCCCGATTCGCATTCCTGCACTGCGTGAGCGTGCCGACGACATTGTGCCGCTGGCCGAGCGTCTGTTGCAGAAGCATTTCCGCGTCGTCAGCGGCACGCTTTCTGCTTCTCTTTTGCTGAATAGCCCGGCCAACAGTCCGGCGAAGGCCCCGTTGCTGAGTGCGACGGCAAAGACACAACTGCAGAGCCATCACTGGCCCGGCAATGTGCGCGAACTGGACAACGTCATCCAGCGTGCGCTGATTCTGTACAACGGTGACTGCATTGCCGCCGAGGACATTCAGTACGAACTGGTCGATGAGCTGTCAGCGCTGCCGGATGGTGACGACGACGGCCCCACGTCGCTGGGCGATGAAATGAAGGGCCATGAATACAGCCGCATCCTGTCGGTGCTCAAGGCCGATCACGGCAACCGCAAGACCGCCGCCGAAAAGCTGGGCATCAGCCAGCGCACCCTGCGCTACAAGCTGGCGCGGATGCGTGAAATGGGTATGTCGGTACCGGGCCGCTACGGCGCGGAGATGTCATGAGCAGTCGTTTGTCGGTGGGTAATGATGTACCACAGAAACACAGAGCACACAGAGCACATGTAGGAGCGGCCCCTCAGGCCGCGAAGGATTTTACCGCCTCGGGCATTCGCGGCCTGGGGAGCCGCTCCTACAGGAGGATGTCCATGAGTCCTTTTGTTGTAGGAGCGGGCCATGCCCGCGATGTGGCAAAAATTAACCGCAAAGATGCGCGTATTTGCTGCCCATAGATTTACGGGCCTCTGTGTACTCTGTGTCTCTGTGGCGCAATGAATGGTTACGGGTTTTACAAGGTTTTACAGGAGGATTCCATCATGAATGAAATCGATACCAGCCAGTTGTTGGTGCAAATGCGTGCCATGGCCGCCGCCGCGCAGGGGCAGGCCGCTGCCGCTCCAGGGCAGGCCAACGGCACCGCCGAGGACTTCAGCGCCTTGCTGAAACAGAGCATCGACGGTGTCAATGGCTTGCAGAAAAACTCGGGCAAGCTGGGTAACGCCTTCGTCATGGGCGACTCCAGTGTGAGCCTGGCCGAGGTGATGATTGCCAAACAGAAATCCGGCATCGCCTTCCAGGCCACGGTGCAGGTGCGCAATAAATTACTGGATGCCTACAAGCAGATCATGGCGATGCAGGTCTAACCTGTGTTTTTGTACAGTGATTCGATTCGCAGTGATTCAACGTAGGGGCAACGAGCTGAAATGGCACTGGTAAAAGCAGAAGAAATGTCGGCCTCGTTTTCGGGTCTGAATGGGCTGGACGCACTGCGTCAGATCGGCCTCATGGTCGGCTTGGCGGCCAGCGTGGCCATCGGCGTCACGGTGGTGTTGTGGTCATGGACGCCCAACTACGGGGTGCTGTACGGCGCGCTGGCGGAGCAGGATGTCGGCACGGTGCTGGATGCGCTGCGGCAGAGCGGCATCGATGCCAAGCTGGACGAAACCTCCGGCGCGGTGCTGGTGCCGGCGTCCGATATTCATTCGGCGCGCATCAAGTTGGCGGCCATGGGACTGCCGAAGGGCGTCAGTGCCGGTTTTGAGGCGCTGGATAAAAAGAATACCTTCGGCATCAGCCAGTTCATGGAAAAGGCGCGCCACCAGCGGGCGCTGGAGATCGAGCTGGCGCGCACCGTGCAAAGCCTTCGCAGTGTGCAATCCGCGCGCGTGCATCTGGCGCTGCCGCGACAGTCGGTGTTTGTGCGCAACCGGCAGAAGGCGCGTGCCTCGGTGGTAGTGGATCTGTACCCGGGCCGGGTGCTGGAGAAGGGGCAGGTCACGGCCATTGTGCACATGGTGTCCTCCAGTGTGCCGAATCTGGAAACCGCCCAGGTGACGGTGGTGGATCAGAAGGGCAATCTGCTCACCCAGGGTGATATGGACAAACGGCTGGCCCTGAGCAATTCCCAATTTGAATATACCCGGCGTCTGGAAAAGAGTTACATCGAGCGCATCGAGGGTATCCTCGGCCCGCTGCTGGGAAGCAACGCCCTGCGCGCCCAGGTGACGGCGGATCTGGATTTTACCGCCAGTGAGCAGACTCAGGAAACATACAACCCGGATAGCGCCGTGCTACGCAGCAATCAGACCACCGAGGAATCATCCAGCGGTACGGCCGATGGCGGTATTCCCGGCGCGCTGAGCAACCAGCCTCCGGGTATCGCGCAGGCACCGGAAACCTTGCCGCAGGGTGAGGGTGCCACGGCTCCCGGTGCGCCAACACACAGCCGCCGCCGTGAGATCCGCAACTTCGAGCTGGACAAGACCATTAGCCACACGCGTTATGCCATGGGTAACCTGCGGCGCCTGTCGGTGGCGGTGGTGGTGGATGACAGGGTCAGTGTCGATGAGGCGGGTCAGGTGACGCGTCAGCAGCGCAGCCCGGAAGAGCTGGAACGTATGACCGAGCTGGTGAAGAAGGCCGTTGGCTTCAATACCGAGCGCGGCGACAGCGTCAACGTGATCAATTCCGCCTTTACCCTGCCGGCAGAACCCGAGCCCCTGCCGGAGGTGCCCATCTGGGAACAGCCCTGGGCGCAGGATCTGGTGAAGAAGGGTGTGGGTGGCCTGTTGGTGTTGTTGTTGATCTTCGGTGTGCTGAAGCCGGTGATGAAGTCACTGGCCGCGCCGCGGGCGCAGGAACTGATCGCTGCCAGTGAGGGCGGGGAGGGTGCTGCCGATGGTATTGCCGAGGACACCGTAAGCCTGAGCCAACAAGCGGTGCAACCGGCACTGGGTGGGCCGCCCGGCTCCTATGAGCAGAATCTGGCCACGGCCAATGCGGCCATCGAACAGGATCCGAAACTGGTGGCGCAGGTGGTAAAAAACTGGGTTAAGCAGGATGGCTGATGCACAGGGAAAGGTAAAAGAACTCAACGGGGTTCAGCGTTCCGCCATCCTGCTGATGACGCTGGGGGAAAAGGCGGCCTCTGAGGTGCTCAAGCACATGGACCCGAAAGAGGTGCAGAAGCTGGGCGCGGCGATGGCGCAGATCGACAATATCAGCCGCCAGCAGGTCGATGATGTGCTGCGCAACTTCTGCACCACGGTTCAGGAGGAGACGGGTCTCGGCCTGGGTTCCGATGAATACGTGCGCAAGGTGCTCATCAATGCCCTCGGGCAGGACAAGGCCGAGGGCCTCATCGATCGCATTATCCAGGGTGGTAACACCAAGGGGCTGGAAACCCTGAAATGGATGGATCCGCGTGCGGTGGCGGAGATCATTCGCCTGGAGCACCCGCAAATCATGGCGATTGTGCTGTCCTATCTGGAACCGGATCAGGCTGCCGAAGTGCTGGCGCTGTTCCCGGACCGCGTGCGCGTGGACGTGACCCTGCGCATCGCCAGCCTCGATGGTATTCAGCCCAGTGCGCTCAACGAACTCAACGACATTCTCGAAAAGCAGTTTTCCGGCAATTCCAACGTCAAATCCTCCAGTGTCGGTGGCATCAAGGCCGCCGCCAATATTCTCAACTTCATGGACAGCGGCATCGAAGGCGAGATCATGGACAGCATCAAGGAGGTGGATGCGGACCTGGGGCAGAATATCCAGGATCTGATGTTCGTCTTCGACAACCTGCTGGAAGTGGATGACCGCGATATTCAAACCATCCTGCGCGAGATTTCCTCCGAATCGCTGGTGCTGGCGCTGAAGGGTGCGGAGGATGCGCTGCAAGAGAAAATCTTCAAAAACATGTCCAAGCGCGCCGCGGAAATGCTGCGCGATGATCTCGAGGCCAAGGGGCCGGTGAAGCTATCCGACGTGGAAGGGGCGCAGAAGGAAATCCTTTCCGTCGCCCGCCGCCTGGCCGATGCCGGCGATATCTCGCTGGGTGGTGGTGGCGGCGAAGAATATGTCTAAGCTGATCGACAAGAAAGAGGCCGACGGGGGTTATCAGCGCTGGAAGCCGCCCCAGGTGGCGGATCTGTCCACCGCCGGTGCCGATGTGTCAGCGTCCAGCCTGCTGACGGCCGAGCAACTGGAGAACATACAGGCACAGGCCTACAAAGAGGCCTGGGACGAAGGTTTCAATAAGGGCCGGGAAGAAGGCCTGGCGGCGGGGCAGACAGAGATCACCCGGCGTGCCGCCTTGTTGGACGGATTGGCACAGGCTCTGGGCCGGCCCTTCGAGGAAATGGATGCGGCGGTGGAGCAGGCACTGGTGGATCTCGCCATGACCCTCGCCCAGGCCCTGGTGCGGCGCGAGCTGCGCAGCGATCCCGGCCAGGTGGTGGCGGTGGTGCGCGAGGCCCTGGCCGCGTTGCCGGTGGCCTCACGCCATGTGCGTGTCTGCCTGCATCCGGACGATGTTGCCGTGGTGAGCGAGGCCTTGGTGGCGCGTGATGCCGGCAGCGATGCCCGTCGTGATTGGCAACTGCAGGAAGACCCCACCCTGATGCGCGGAGACTGCCGTATTCTCAGCGAAAATTCACAGATCGATGCCACTATGGAAAAACGCCTTGCCGCGGTGGTGGCGCAGCTCAGCGGCGGCGAGCGTGAGCAGGATGCCGCTGTCGTCGATACCTCTGCCGACGGCGACGCCGCAGCCACGGATGCCGCCTTGCCGTGAGCACTGCCGATCCGCCCATGTTGCCCCGCAGCCCGCGCTGGATTCGCCACCTCAGCGCCGCCCGTGAGCGGGTCGAGAAACCCCGCTTTATCGTTGAGGGCCGGCTCACGCGCATGGTGGGCCTGACCCTGGAGGCCGTGGGCTGCCATGCCCCGGTCGGTGCACGCTGCCTGGTGGAAGGTCCGGACGGGCAGGACATCGAGGCCGAGGTGGTCGGCTTCTCCGGTGAAAAACTGTTTCTGATGCCCATCGGCCGGGTGCAGGGCATCGTGCCCAATGCCCGTGTCACGCCCACCGGCGAGGCCTATGACGTGCCCGTCGGCCCGGCCCTGCTGGGGCGGATACTGGATGGTGGCGGCAACCCCCTCGACGGCAAGGGCCCCATTACCCATACCCACCGCACACCGCTCACGGGGCGCAACATCAATCCCATGGCGCGCCAGCCCATCCGTGAGCCGCTGGATGTGGGCATTCGCAGCATCAATGCCCTGATGAGCGTCGGCCGCGGCCAGCGTATGGGCCTGTTCGCCGGTTCCGGCGTCGGTAAGAGCGTGCTGCTGGGCATGATGACCCGCTATACCACGGCGGACGTGATCGTGGTGGGCTTGATCGGCGAGCGAGGCCGTGAGGTGAAGGAATTCATCGAGAATATCCTCGGCGAGGAGGGCATGGCGCGCGCCGTGGTGATCGCCTCGCCGGCCGATGACTCACCGGTGATGCGCCTGCACGGCGCGGCGCTGGCCACCAGTGTGGCGGAGTATTTCCGTGATCAGGGCCTCAACGTGCTGCTGCTGATGGACTCTCTTACCCGCTATGCCCAGGCGCAGCGCGAGGTGGCCCTGGCCATCGGTGAACCGCCCGCCACCAAGGGTTATCCACCTTCGGTGTTCGCCAAGATCCCACAGCTGGTGGAACGCGCCGGCAACGGCGACAGCGGCGGGGGTTCCATCACTGCCTTTTATACCGTACTCACCGAGGGCGATGACCAACAGGACCCCATTGCCGACGCGGCACGCGCCATCCTTGACGGCCATGTGGTATTGTCGCGGGAACTGGCGGAGGCCGGGCATTATCCGGCCATCGACGTCGAGGCCTCCATCAGCCGTGCGATGACCGAGATCACCCGCGATGAGCACCTCAAGGCGGCGCATCGTTTCAAGCGGATATATGCCATCTATCGCCAGCACCGCGACCTCATCAGCGTCGGTGCCTACCAGCCCGGCAGTGATCCACAGGTGGACGAGGCCATCGCCCTCTATCCGCAGCTCACGCGGTTCCTGCAACAGGGCATGAACGAGCCCGTGTCGCTGGCGGAAAGCATCTCGGCGCTACAGGGATTGTGCCCGCCGGAGCCTGAGCCCGAAGTTGCCCAAAGTGCCCCTGTGCCCGTGACGGTCGTGCCTGCCGCTGGAAATCCATAGGCAGGCGGGGGATAGTGTCGGAGAAGGCTGCGGGAAATTAAGGAAAGAATCTCCATTCCAGTCAGCTGGCGTTCAGTTTCAGGCTTTAGACTGACGGGCCGTGTCCGATCTAGTAGGGACATAATTGACGAGCTACACTAGACCGACAACAGCCCCAAAACCGAGAGTTACACAGCAAGATGCCCAGCAAAATGTGTTTTCGAAGATTACGACTAGCGACCTTTCTGATGATCCTCAGTGGGCCGCTATTGGCCCAGGATTGCGATCCCAAGACCTATGCGTCGACCCCCAGTGATCAGTTCCGGGAACATGCCGATGGCACCGTGACCGATACCAAAAGCAAACTGACCTGGATGCGTTGTCCCCTGGGTATGCAGTGGCAGGGTGGCAATTGCGTGGGTGTGGCGGCCCAGTATGAATGGGTGGATGCCGGGCGCTTTATCAAACAAATGAATGGTAACGATGGATTTGCCGGCCACCGCGACTGGCGCCTGCCGGCCCTGAAAGAACTCGAAGGCATCGTCGAACACCGCTGCATCAGCCCGGCCATCAATCTCGAAATATTCCCTGCCACGCCGCCGACCGGTTTCTGGTCAGCCACCCCGGAAAAGGATTATGACAAGGGTGTCTGGCTGATGTACTTCCTGCACGGCAAGAGCTACATGGGCAATGCACAGCAGGAGTGGAAAGTGCGTCTGGTGCGCGACGCGCGTTAAGTCGTTTTTTTGCTGACAAGTTGACAAAGGCCTGTCCCCAAGGGGGCGGGCCTTTTGTTTTTGTCTATCTTTATTAGTCTCAGCTAAAGGTTAAAACCACCGCCTTTAGGCGGTCAGATTTATCAGCCATGTTTGGTGTGTGAGCGTTGAAGTTGGAGAGGGCAGTTGCCTCTCAGGTAGGATGCCGGTGAGCGGAGCGAACCGCATCGGTCGCGTCTCTGGAGTCTGTGCAGGCGCCCATCGGGAGGTCTTCAGCTCTCGAATGATGCGGTTCGTGGAGCTCACCGGCATCCTACAGGAAGCTCCAAAGTGGCCTTCAAGAACGGGGCTATTGACCCGTATCCGGACTTTCAGTCCGTTAGACTAACCCACCAGCTTTAGCTGGTGGTTGTTGAGTATCAAAGCCTTTGTTGAAAGAGGCATTTCGCGGCTGAAGCCGCTCCCACAAAGTCAAATTTTTTGGGGAGATTACAGGGTTTCGGAACGGCCGCCGCGCTGTGAGCGTTCATCCTGTTCCTGCTGTTCCCGGCGTGAGGCCTGCTGTTCTTCAATGGCCCGATAGCGGGCAACCACCGTATCGAGCATGCGCGCCTTGCCGCGCAAGGCAAACCACAGGGCACGTTTGGCCTCGGCCTCCTGTGTGGCCTGCACGACCTGCAGCCCCTGTTGTTCGATGGCCTGTCCCAGCTTATGCAGGAACTGCTGGTAGTCCTCCAGTTGTGCCGCACCCATGCCCGTGGCGCCAGCCTGTTGAAAGCGCTGTCGGTAGTCATCACGATAACGCTGGAGTTCTTCCAACTGCTGCTGCGCCTGGCCCAATCGGGCCTGGGCTGCGCCCAGTACCCGCGCCGCCTGCTGCTCACGATCCTCGGCAACCCGGACAACGGGTTTCAAACGCCTGGATTTTTTCATTATCCGCAACCACTCCCAACAATTAACTTAGAACTATTTCAGCAGCCGCACGACCACCGATTTCCTGCCGGCACTACTCTCGGGCACCTCCTCAAGCGGCATCGGCATGCCAATATGAAAACCCTGAGCATAATCCACGCCAATTTCCTTCAGGATGGCGACACACTCCTCGCTGTCGACATACTCGGCGATCGTCGTCTTGCCCATGGCATGGGCGATGTCGTTCATGGAGCGCACCATCGCCAGCTGCAGGGCATCACGCTGAATGTCGCGCACGAAGGAACCATCGATCTTAACGCTGTCCACCGGCAGATCCTTGAGATAGGCGAAGGACGAATAACCCACGCCAAAATCGTCCAGCGCCGTATGGCAACCCAGTGCGCGCAATTGTTCGAGAAACTTCAACGCGGCACCGAGGTTGGCTATGGCCACGGTCTCCGTGACCTCGAAGGTCACCGCCGTAGGCGGCACGCTGTGCCGTTGCAAGGCATTGGTAATGACCTCCAGCATGCTCGCCTCACCGATGGATTCGGCCGACAGGTTGATGGAGAAATGCAGCGTGGGCTGTTCTTTCAGCAGGTGGCCCAACGCCTCGATGGCATGATCGATCACCCAGCGGTCAATGGCGCGCATCAGGCCAAAGCGCTCGGCGGCGGAAATAAAGCCGGCAGGCTGGATGATATGACCGTCTTCGTTGCACATGCGCAACAACACTTCGTGACGATTCATCTTGCCCGTCTTCAGATCCATGATGGGCTGGCTGACCAGACTGAATTGGTCGCGACTGATGGCTTCCTTGATACGCCGCGCCCAGCCCATGTCCTCGGACATGGCGGCCAAATCCTGCTGATCCTCGACCTCGTACAGATGTACGCAATTGCGCCCGGAACGCTTGGCAATATGACAGGCGATATCGGCTTGCATGAGCAGGTCTTCCTTACTGACCACGGACTGGCCGAACAGACTGACGCCGATGGAGCAACCGAGCTGGATCGCCTTGCCCTCATACTTGAAGACGTAGTCGGCAAGCAAACGACGATGGGCTTCGGCGGCCTGCATCACATCCGTTTCATTGGTGTCGTAGATGAGCAGGGCAAACTCGTCACCGCCCAGGCGGGCGAGCAGGTCGCTCTTGCGATTGCGCTGGCTGAGCATCTCGGTCACCTCCACCAGCACCTGATCCCCGGCCATATGCCCGAGGGTGTCATTGACGAACTTGAAGTTGTCGAGGTCGAGATACAGCAGGGCATAGTCCCGCGGGCTGCCACGGCGGGCATTCTCGACCACACGCTCCAGTTCGTTGAGGAAATATTCCCGGTTGTAGAGGCCGGTGAGGGAATCATGCTCTGCCATTTTACGCAGATTTTCCATCATCGCCATGCGCTCGCCGATGTCATCGACCAGGGCGATATAGAGCGTTCGGCCCTCTATCTCCAGTTTATTGACCTTGACCGACATGGGGAAACTGGAGCCATCCCGGCGCAACGCAGTGACCGTTGTTTCGTGACCGGAAATACTCATCGAGGGTGATTTACAGAGTTCGAGAAAACTGGCAAAAACACCGCCCGGCGATAAAGGTACGATGCTCATGACCGGGCGCCCAATGGCCTCCACGGCAGGATAATCAAAAAGCTGCTGTGCGGCATTGCTGAAGGTTTCGATCATGCCATGCTCATCCAGCGTAATGATGCCCTCGGCGGCATTGTCGAGGATGGACTCCAGGCGCGTCTGGCGCGACTGGACCTGGCCCTGCATGCGCAGAAACGCCTCCACCAGCACCGCGGTTTCCTGGGTGCGGGGAACCAGAGCCAGCAGATAATCCTCGCCCTTGCCGTGGGCCTCCAGGGCCCGTGTCACATCGAGAATGGGCCGGCGAATCACCCGCTCGAACATGAGGTAGGCGAGCAGCAGGACGATGGCCATAAAGGCGGTAAATACCCAGACGATCAGGGACAGGGTATCGGCTGTATCCAGCGTGCGGATAATGTTCTTCTCGGAGAGGCTGGCCATCTCCTGCCTCATAAGATCCAGAATCCCCCAGGCCTGGTCGAGTATCGGGCGAATCTCATTGCGCAAAATGGGCAGATCCGTACGCCAGTTATTCGAGGTGTATATCTCCACGGCACGCCGGAAATCGGACTCATACTGCAACCTGACTTCCTGCATTATCCCCAGGGATTCGCGCTGCTGAAAATCCAGTTTGCCCAGTTCGCGATAGGCTTCCAGCTCGACCAGCAGCTCATCCACACGATCAATATAAGTCTCGCGGTTGATCAGATTATTCGCCATGCTGACAACCGGGTCGCCAAACACTCCGGAGCGATTGGCGACGAAGACCCGCACGGAACTGATCTGCTGCGCCCAGGCATAGCGCAGCTCATTCAGTGCCTGCAAAATAACCGGCTGGTCCGGTTTATCCGTCATTCCGGTCGCTTCGTCAATGGCCAGATTCACGGCCTGAAGAAAGGCCACGTTGCCCGGTTGCAAGTCGTTGAGCAGGATGGCTGCGGCCGGAAAACGGGTTTCCACATCAGACAGCACCGCCAGCAGCTTCTGGGTTTCTTCATCCAACCGCTGCACAGCAAAGACCAGATTGACGGCAAAATCATGGATGAAGGGGTGACGACGCAAGGCATAATGCTCCGTCAGCTGGCGCGCCTGCAGCTTGGTCTCCGCCAGACGAACAAGGATATTGCGATAAGACCTGGCATCCAGCATCAGGGGGTACTGATAAATGGCGCTTTCCGTCACCTGCAGGGAATCCGTCAGGGAATCAAAGGCCCAGCCCAAATCCTGATCCTCCTGAATCAGCCGAAAGCTTTCTTGGGTCAACAGGTGGACGCGGTGCTGAGTATACAGCGCCGCGGGCAATGACAGCATCGCCACCACGGCTGCCGTCAACAAAAAGCGTGCGCGAATACTCTTGGCCATCACATGGACACCATAAGTGTTATCTGCAATACCTGATTATCAACTTATCGTCCAAAAGCGCCTCCGGAATAGGTCCGCGCCACCCATCAAACGCGGGAATTCCTATAGAATCACTCCACTTTTTGTCAAATACCCATCAATGTCAATGATTCTGCTGCTCAACAAGCCCTTCGATGTTCTCTGCCAGTTCACGGATGCAGACAATCGTCACACCCTGGCCGACTTTGTCGACGCCCCCGGGGTCTATCCGGCCGGGCGCCTGGATCGTGACAGTGAAGGTCTGGTGATCCTCACTGACGACGGTGGCCTGCAACACCGCATCAGCCACCCCCGCCACAAACTGGCCAAAACCTACTGGGTGCAGGTCGAAGGCGAACCGGATCAGCATGCGCTGGATCAGCTGCGCCGGGGCGTGCCGCTCAAGGACGGCATGACCGCACCCGCGCAGGCCCGGCTGATTGCCGAGCCCGACATCTGGTCACGCACACCGCCGGTGCGTTACCGCGCCAGCATCCCCACCCGCTGGATCGAGCTGACTCTTCACGAGGGCCGCAACCGCCAGGTGCGGCGCATGACCGCGGCAGTCGGGCACCCGACCCTGCGCCTGCTACGTGTGCGCATTGGACCATGGTCGCTGGACGGCCTGATGCCCGGCCAGTGGCGGGAGGCGCAAATGCCCGACGAATGGCGTAAAATGCCGCCCCATGAAAAGGAAACCCGGGCTCGGCATCGCCGCCCTCATCATACATCCCGTCATAAGGCTTCCTGTCATAAAGAAAGTCCCGCCCCGGGGCGCAGCGGGAAAAACCGGCGGCCTCCACGTGATTAAGGACATTCATTAGCCATGACAGCATCGGCCAACAACTCGCCAAACCCTGCAGTCGCGCCCCCCATGCCCCTGCACAATATTCTGGTCGGCGTCTCCGGTGGCGTGGACTCCGCCGTGGCAACCTACCTGCTGCGCGAGCAGGGCTTCGAGGTGCAGGGCATGTTCATGAAGAACTGGGACGAAGACGACACAGCGGGCTATTGCTCGGCCGCGGTGGATCTTGAAGACGCCAGCAGTGTCTGCGAACAACTGGGCATCGAACTGCATACACGCAATTTTTCCAGCGAATACTGGGACCATGTGTTCAGCTATTTTCTCGACGAATACCGCGCCGGCCGCACCCCGAACCCGGACGTCCTTTGCAACCGGGAAATCAAATTCAAGACCTTTCTTGAGCATGCCCTGATGCTCGGTGCCGATCACATCGCCACCGGCCATTACGCGCGAGTGGAATACCGTGGCGGCCACTATCGTCTGTTGAAGGCCCGTGACGGCAACAAGGATCAGACCTATTTCCTGCATGCCCTCGGCCAGCAACAGCTGCAACGGGCGCTGTTTCCACTGGGCGAACTGTGCAAACCGGACGTGCGCCGCATCGCCGAACAGCAGGGTTTCACCAATGCGGCAAAAAAGGACAGCACCGGAATCTGCTTCATCGGCGAACGCAAATTCAAGCAATTTCTCAGCCGCTTCCTGCCCGCCCGGCACGGCGAGATGCGCACCCCGGAAGGCGAGCTGATCGGCCGGCACGATGGACTGATGTATTACACCCTGGGTCAGCGTCAGGGCCTGGGCATCGGTGGCAGCCAGGGCGGCAGCGGTGATCCCTGGTATGTGATAGGCAAGGATCTCGACAACAATATTCTCATCGTCGCCCAGGGCCATGATCATCCACTGTTGTTCCGCTCCGAACTCACGGCCAACCAATTGAACTGGATTGCCGAGCGGCCCGCAGCACTGCCCTTCCACTGCATGGCCAAGACCCGCTATCGCCAGGCGGACCAGGCCTGCACAATTACTGAGCTGGGAGCCGAACTGGACGGGGACCACTGCCAGGTCCGCTTTGAACAGCCGCAGCGCGCCATCACTCCGGGCCAGTCGGTAGTGTTCTATCTGGGCGATGAATGCCTTGGCGGTGGTGTCATCAAATAACTGCGGGACACATAGCCCATCAACCCACATCGAGACCCAAGCCCACAACATGAAGTACACCAACACCGACCGCACCATTGCCCTGGCGGGCATTTTTCAGGCCACCCAGCTGGTCCACCAGCTTGCCTATACCGGCAAGGCCGATGGCGATGACTTCGAGACCTGCATCAACAGCCTGTTCCTTACCGATGTTGACACGCCGGTTGCCACCTTTGGCGACATCACCCGCCTGCACAGCGGTCTGCAGGCACTGATCGAGCAGCTCGGCGGCAGCAGTGGCGCACCCAATCAGCCACAGCAAAACCGACAGCTGAGCACGACAAAGTACGCCATCGGCATCATGGTGCTGGAGCGCAAGCTCAGCAAGGATCCGGACATGCTCAAGGCGCTGTTCGATGGCATCGAGCACGCCCGCAGTCAGGCCGGACATTTTTCCGCGACCCATGAAAATGTCATCGCCAGCCTGGCACACACCTACAGCCAGACCATCAGCACCCTGCGGCCAAAAATCATGGTCAACGGCGAACACACCCATCTTGCCAATCCATCCACCGCGGATCGCATTCGCGCCCTGCTGCTGGCGGCAATCCGCGCCGCCGTGCTCTGGCGCCAGTGCCAGGGCAACCGCTGGCAGCTGTTTTTCAAACGCAAAAAGATTCTCGATGAGGCGCAGCGCCTGCTGATAAAGGCCGAGGCGGTGTAGGCCGATAGCCGCCGGAAACCCGGAAACAAGAAGACCCTGAAGCAAGTAGCCTGGGTTGAACGTAGCGAAACCCGGGGAGTTGGCACGATAGATTCCCGGGTTTCGCTACGCTCAGCCCAGGCTACGGATTTAGCCCGTAAGTTGGGGGTGAACGTTTTTTGTGAACCCCAACATTCCCGCTGGACGCAGAAACAGAAAGGCCCTGAATCATTCAGGGCCTTACGGTGACAAAAGCGTGGTGAAGGTGCGTAATAAACAGCTTGGCGTTTACTTGAGATTCAGCACCTTGACCGAATCATTCACCGAGTTTCGGTACACATAGCCCAGTGCCAGAGGCTGTTCCGCCACCCACGCCAGCATGGCTTCATCACCCTTCTTGACGATCGGCGGCGTTCCCTTGCCGGTGAAGATCCGCTTCGACCAATACGCTTTCAGCCTGGATGCACTCTTGCCGATCATCACTTCGTAGAAGATCTTTCTGACGGTGCTTTTTTCCGGCTGATCCGCGGGAATGACCTTCCCCCCGCCGGGAAAGAATTTATTCTTGCCCAGATAGATCTTTTTCACATTCTTCAGGGTCATTTCAGACAGGGGGTTGGCCGGGTTAACGATCAATACGACCTCGTCAGCCTGGGCAGCAGTGGCGGCAAAAATCAATACCGCCATCAGCATCAGCGTACTCACATAGGTTTTCATGCTTCATGACTCCTAAAAGACCAGCTCCAGTGCGACGCCGTAAATGAGAACATTATCCTCATCCGGCTTGGTATTAAACAGGCCGTAGCCACCATCATCATTGGGGTTATCTCCCGGTGTCACCTGTTTAACATCGACCTTCAGGGCCGTATTCGAGGTCAACTCCGTGCGCAGTCCGAGGGTGATTTCCTCCTGCCCCCAACCCCCATTCACATCCCAATGGCCATAGGTCACATGGGGCATGAAGTCCCCAAAGCGGTACCCCATCATGGCATAACCGGTTGTGGTCTTCATCCTGTCTACGCCCATGGTGGAACGACCGATCTCGGCGCTGAAAACAAGGCTTTCCATGTCCAGACCAATGCCTGCGGCATAGGTGGTGTGCTGTTTGTTATTCATGGGGGCTCTAGGACCCGTTTCAATCTCCATGATACCCGTGGTGGCACTTAACTGGAGGCGTAGCATGTCCGCCCAGTTAAAGCCCAGCTTGGCGCCAATCAACTGGTTGAGATGGCCATCCGGCACATCCAGCAAACCACCAAAAAGATTGAAGTCGAATTCTGTCTCATCGCCGATCGAGGTAAATACCAAGCCGACGCCGCTATAGGAAATCGGCGTCATATTTGGCCCAATGGCATTCTGATTATAGAAGGCCTCCGGCGCACGTATCCAGGGATAGGTATAACCCACCTCGGCATATTCGTTATACAACCCGACCGGGTATTTAATTTCACCCACGTTGACGGCAAACCCGTCGGAGTAGTCATAGGTGGCGTAGGCCCAGTCCATCTCCATGCTGTAATCTTCGACGCCCTTGGCCTTCATCTGCGCCGCAAAACGCCATTTTTCATCGACCTGGGTCGTCACGGTCAGGCCCAGGCGGGTGTCCTTGGTGGTGCCTTTGTCAGAGATATCGCCAGAATAATGGACATCCTCACCCGCACCGGATGTCGCCATGTAGGCACCGGTCAAAAAACCATGCCATTGGATCTCACCAATTTCTCCCCCACTCGCCGTAAACGGCGCAGCTACGCATAAGGTAGCTATGCAAAATCGCCCTAACTTGTTCATGCAGGTACTCCTCCTGGTCTCATCAAACTTCAATTATCCATGCATAACCATCACCATCGGCAGGCACATGGAAAACTTTACAGTGCTTCTGATTAACGTGAAGCACCTTCGGACAGGGATATCCCCCATTAATCCAATGGAAAATTAATGAGTGCATAATGAAAACACATATTGCACAATTGGCCAAACCATATTTGTTGCTCTCTCGTGCCCAAGCACTTACCGGTCATGGTCTTAAGATTATTCTATGCCAGTCGATACAAGACTTGCCCCCCAGCCCGGACAGTTAGAGAGGGCTTTCACTACTTGGACCCGCAAGAAGGTAACTTCACTATGCGTCATTTCGCCACGATGCGACTTATCATCAGAACATTGTTCATTTTGCTACTATCAGCACTTGCGCCACAACTGGTGTTTGCCGATGACGACTTGCAAACGCTTCGCCAGGCCGCTGAGACGGATCAATCCGCCAAGGCCCAGTACCAGCTGGGGCTCCGGTATTTGCAGGGTAAAGAAGTCAATCAGGACAGCCGATCGGCCGTGATGTGGCTGCAGCGTGCGGCAGAACAGAATTATGCGCCGGCCCAGTATCAGCTGGGAGAGCTGTACCGGACCGGCAATGGGGTCGATATCGATGCGGCCGCGGCCGTCGAATACCTGACCAGTGCAGCCGAACAGGGATACCCTACGGCACAATACAGGCTGGGCACCCTGTATCTGACCGGCAACCTGGTTGAACAGGATCTGATTACCGCCACAGAATGGATGGAGCTGGCATCAGAGCATGGCTATACGGAAGCCAGGCAGGCCCTGGCCGACCTTAATGAAGCGATGCCAGCCGACACCGTCACAACGCCAAGCCCAGAGGCACAACAGACAGAAGACCCTACCAACGAAGAATCCGCCCCCCCCTTGACCCTCGACACCCGTGCAGCGGAGCAGGATGATGCGGAGACGCAATATCAGCTGGGCGAAGCCTACCGAACGGGTACCGGAGAGGGCATTTCCCGCAGTTTCAAGGAGGCCGCCCGATGGTACGGGCTGGCCGCCGAACAGGGACATCCCGAGGCCCAGTACCAGCTTGGCGAGTTTTACTCCAAGGGGAGGGGCGTTAAGAAGAACAAAAAAATAGCACAAAAATGGTACAAGGCTGCCGCCGAGCAAGGCCACGTCAAGGCCAAATACCGGCAACGTGGCTGTGGGTTTTGCTAGTACTCCGACAAGGTTGTACTAGAACCTAAGCAGATATGGAAGCAAAGATGAAATTACTGCTCGTCCTTTTATTGTTGATCTTTCCCCTGGTCTCGACAGCGGCGGCCTATCGCTGGGTGGATGAAAACGGCAATGTACGTTTTGGCAGCAAGCCCGAACCGGAAAAATCTGTACCTGCCGCAAAAATTGAACCAAAAGCACCCGCCAAGGTGTCAGATAAACCCATCGGCACGAAACCGATACCGGACAAGGTGCTGCCCACTGCACCTGTCACGTCGCCCGAGGCCCGTCGCGGTATCAATTCCCCCCTATCCACACAGAGACCCCAGCACACAAAACCGGCCACAAGGGCTATGCCTGTAGATAGCGGGAAAACACCCAAACCGGCGCCTGCCAGGCCGGTATTGAAGGCCATACCCACACCCGCACCGGTACCCAAGGTAGAGGTCAAACCCGCACCAATACCCGCGCAGAGGGCCAACAAACCACCGGCAGCCAAGCCCGTCCCGCAAAAGAAAAAAGAGAAGGTGGTCAAAACTGCACCGAAAGCCAACAAGAAGATCAGCCAGCCATCTGCCACCAAGCCCGCCAAGAAGAAACCGGCGACGAAGAAAGCCATAGCGAAGAAGGCACCCGCCCCCAAACCTGCAACCCCGGCAACAGATGCCGACACCGACAAGAATGCGGAGTTATGCGGGATGTTTACGAACTATGTCAGCAACTATCAGAACAAGCTCATAGGCTGCCAGGGAGCGACCTGTACCATCTACGAGAAATCACTGGTCAAATATCAGAAAAAACAGAAGACCTACTGCCGCTGACCTTTTTACCTTCAGCGACTTGTCGTGCCCCTCACCCCAATCCTCTTCCAGAGAGGAGTATCAACCTCGCATCGTCATGCCGGACTTTTTCCGGCATCCAGTGGTTTTACGTTCGTAGGTTGGGGTGAGGGACGAACCCCAACATGCCGAGAGTTTTGTATTGTGCGGTTTTGTTTATTTGGGGTTCGTCCCTCACCCCAATCTACCGCACTGGATTCCGGAACAGGCCCGGAATGACGGCCGTAAGCTTGGTTAGGACTTACCCGGTGCCTAACAGCTTATGGATCGTCGCCAGCATCGGGCCACGGTCATAGGGTTTGCTGAAGAAGCTGCGAATACCCACAGCCCTGGCCGCTTCCTTGTCGACCTGTTCGCTGCATCCGCTACAGAGGATGATTGGCAACCCCGGCCGCAACTCAACAATTTCCGCCGCCAGCTCCACACCGGTCATGGCTGGCATGGTCTGATCCGTAATCACCAGATCAACCTGTTCCGGGTGCTGCTGAAAATAGCTCAGGGCCTGCCGGCTATCAGCAAAGGTCTGTATGTCATAGCCCGCCCGGGAAAGCCAGGCCCGCATGAATCCGAGAATGGCTTTTTCATCATCCACGATCAGAATATGCTGGCCCTCCCCCCCTGCAGCCGGGACATCGGCAGCGGGATTCTCTGATGGAAGTTTTCCATCGCTCTCCACGGGCTCAAACAGAAGACGGAAACTTGTCCCCTTGCCGATGGCTGAATCGACACGGATATGCCCGTGGCATTCATGCATGATGCCATGCACCATGGATAGGCCCAACCCGGTCCCATCACCCACATTCTTGGTGGTAAAAAAAGGTTCAAACAGATGCATGAGGGTGTAGCTGTCCATTCCCTGCCCGCTGTCACTCACTACTAATTCGACATAATCACCGCTGATTGAATCGTGACAGGAGGCACACTCGTCCCCTGCGTGACGACGAAAATTCAGCCCCACCGTCAGCTCCCCCTTACCGTGCATGGCGTCACGGGCATTGATGCAGAGATTCATGATCAGTTGCTGTAGCTGTACCGGCTCTGCACGGATCTGCGGAAGATCTTCCACCAGTCTGTCAAACTTCAAATGGATGCTCGCCGGCAGGGTAGCCGTGAGCATTTTGAGGGTTTCCTTGACCAACGGCACCGGATCAAGTGGCTTGGCCTGACTATCACCGGTACGGCTGAAGGTCAGCATCTGCTGAATCAGATCCCGCGCACGTTCGCCGGCGCGATACACCTGCCCCAGATACTCCTCGAGCTTTTCCTGCCCTTCACCGACACAACGAGTCATTGCCAGATCGGTGTAACCCATAATGCTGGCCAGAATATTATTGAAGTCATGGGAAATACCTGCGGTTAGCTGCCCAACCACCTCCATCTTTTGCGCCTGCTGCATACGTTCATCCATGCGGCGGCGCTCTTCCTGAACATCACGATGCTCGGTGACATCCTGCAGGTAGACCGACATCCCTTCAGGCGATGGGTAGATATGCAACGAGAACCAACGTGACATTGGCGGATAAAAACCTTCTGAGCGCACCAGGGACTGGGTTTTCATGGCCTGATGCAGAGGTTTGAAGAAGAAACTCGCCACCTCGGGCAGGACATCCCAAATAATCTCTCCCCTGACCTCATCCCACGAGGTGTCGAACATCATGCTGGCGGTTTGATTCAAATAGGTAAAATGCCAGTCGGCGGTCAGAGAAAAGAAGCCATCGCTAATGCGATTGAGCATTTTGAACAATTCATCATTGCGTGCCGCCAGGGCTGTTTCGGCAGCCATGCGCTGCAACTCCAGTGCCGCACGCTCTGCCGCCACGCACAACAGGGCTCGATCCGTGGAAGACTCCACACAAGGTTTGTCATCCAGGGCGAATAAAATACCGATGCATTCACCTTCGGTACCCAGCAGTCGCTCACCACGGTAACAAACGGCACCGATGTCACGCAGCATGTCATCATCCGGATAACGCTCCGCAGCCCGATCCGGAATGATCAGAGAGCGGTGATCACGACACACCTCGGCACAGGGCGTACCGGCCAGATCGTAGCTGAAGGTTTCAGCCTCATGATCCGTATCCCAGAAACCCAGCACCTCAACACGCTTTCCGTCATCGATGAGGCGCCCGATACCCGTCCAGCGATAGCCCAGTGCTTGCGAAACAGACCGGGATATATCGTGAAAGACATGCTGGGAAGAGGCCGTCACGGTCAGTGACTCCAGGGCCGTGTTGATCCGCTGCCGTTCACTGATATCACGCACAATGGCAATGCACTGGCCATGATCCGGGCCTTCCGGAAAATACTGCAGGAATATTTCCACCGGTATGCGCTTGCCGGATTTGGCCACGTGCGTGGTCTCCAGGGTCAGGTGATCCCGTTCCCCCCCGATCAGCGGGGCCATCGTTTCACGGAACCGGGCTTCATCATACCCAGGCTTGATATCCAGCGGCGTCATCGCCAGCAGTTCAGGCTCCGTATAACCCACCTGTTCCACCGCCCCCAGATTGACATACATAAATCTGAGCGTGCGCGAATCAAACAGGAATACGCAGTCCAGCGTCTGGTCGAGGATATGTTTGAAATGCGCCAGCCCCTTTTGCGCACGAATGCGATCACTCACATCGGTGCGGATCGAAATATATTGCTCAGGTTTCCCCTTTTCATTGAGCAGCGGCATGATGGTGGTCTGCACCCAATAGGAGGGACCTTCCTTGGTGCGGTTCTCAATCATCCCCTGCCAGGCATCACCATTAACAATGGTACGCCACATATCACGGAAGAAACCGTCGGAATGGACTGTCGATTTCACAATGCGATGATTCCGCCCCAGCAGCTCCTCTCTGTGGTATCCCGAAATCTCACAGAACTTGTCATTGACGTAGGTAATCTTTCCGCTGACATCCGTGATGGAAACCACGGCATGCTCATCCAGCACCACCTGCAGGCCCTGCAATTGTGCGATCGACAAGGCCTTTTTTTCATACCGCATCGGAGAATCACTACTTGGTGCCATCTTCACTCCAGGTCAGGGCGCCGGTACGGAGGATATTCTCGAATATTTCCGTTCCCATATCGGCCTCGGACGAAGCGGGCATGCACAAGTCCTCCGGACGGCTTTGCAGAATATCGTGAAAAACCATCATCAGCTCAGGGTCACGCCAGCCCTTCCCTGTCTCCTCCTCCAGGATGGCGAGGATCTTTTCATCGGAGAAGGCCTTTTTGTAGGGCCGTTCATTGGCCAGGGCATCGTAAATATCGGCAAACTGGAAAATACGTGCCAACAGAGGAATTTCCTTGCCTTTCAGGCCGTCCGGGTAACCGCCGCCATCCCAGCGCTCGTGATGATTCCTCACCACCGGCAAGGTCAGATCCATGCTCTTCAGCCCCTGCAACAACTCGGCGCCGATGATGGTGTGCTGGCGCATGACGACCCATTCCTCATCGGACAGCGGCCCGTTCTTGAGCAGGATGCTGTCGGGGATGCCGAGTTTGCCGATATCATGCAGCACACCACCACGCCGCAGGGCGGTCAGCTCTTCTTCGCTCAGCCCCAGCGCCTTGCCGATAACCACCGAGGTATGCGCCAGGCGGGAACAGTGATTGCCGGTGTGCTCATCACGTGCCTCCACCATGCGCGCGAGAGCGAACAACAGGGTCTCGGCGTTCTCCAGTTGGTCGGTCAGACGCTTGTAGCCGGCAAAGTTCTCGGTACGGGCGATCAGCTCCAGTGGATTGTAGGGCTTGCGAATAAAATCATTGGCGCCGGCCCGCATGCTCTTGAGCAGCTCTTCACGGGCATTGGTGCCGGTCACCATGATCACCGGCAGCAAATCCAGCCCCAGCTCACCACGAATGCGCCGGCACAGCTCATCGCCATCCATGCCCGGCATACGCTTGTCCAGCAGTACCACGTCGAACTCCTGCTCGCGCAGCAGGACCAGTGCCTCCTCGCCATTACTGGCCTCGCTGATAGCGTACTGGGGGCCATCCAGCACCTCCTTCTCAAGGGTGCGATGGATCTCCTCGTCATCGACAAGCAGGATTCGATAGGGTTTCTGGCTATCGGACGGATTCACAACACATCAGGGCTCTTGAGTAGTAACAATTTTGGAATACCCAGCAAGGATTATCGACATAACAAGCATAATCTTGATGCCAAGTGATAATGCTGCACGGTGAAAAATCAGCGTGCCGTCAGCGCCACATACAGCGATTTATCCTGCGCCGTGGCGCCGCGCCGTTCGCACAGGGCCGAGGCGAAGACGATAGCCTGATCCAGCATCTGCTGCGGCGGGTGTCCTCGCATCAGCCCGGCGATAAGCACAGCGGAAAAGCCATCGCCGGCGCCCACTGTATCCACCAGGTTCTGCACCGGCACCGGCACACCATTGAGGATGCCTTCGGGCAGCACCATAAAGGCGCCCTTCGCGCCGCAGGTGACCACCAGCATTTGTAGTTCACACTGCACAAACAGCTCCCGCGCCGCCTCCTGTTGCGTCTCCAGGGTATCGAACTGCCCGCGCATGGCGCTGTTCAGTTCATCGCTGTTGAGCTTGACCCAGGTGGCGTGGCGCAACAGGGACACGGTGTGAGCCGGGTTCCACCACGGGTCACGAATATTGAGATCGAGAAAAACAGGCAGTCCGCTCTCTGCCTGCAGTTGCAGCAGGGCCGCCCGCGAGGTGGCGTTGCGCAGGATCAGGCTGCCGTGATAAATCAGCCCGGCCGGCACCTGCTGCACGGCCACCATCGCCGCCTCGGCATCGATGGCGTCATAGGCCTGGTCGGGCAGGATATTGTAGCTGGGCTCGCCCTCCTTTACCTGCACCGCCACCACCCCAGTGGGCTTCTCGGGGTCCACCTGCACGGCATCCACCGGCAGCCCCCACTCCTGCATCAGGCGCAGCACCACGTTACCGCGCTCATCGTTACCGACACGGGAAATCAGCAGCGGCGTCACGCCCAGCCCCTGCAGATGCCAGGCAACATTGAACGGTGCACCGCCAAGGACGATATTGCCGTCGGCAAAGCAGTCGAACAGCACTTCACCGAACAGGATGGGTTGGCCTTCAATCATCGCCTGCGGGGATTCCTTCGTCGTGTGGGGCTAAAAACATGAACGGGTACTCGCTGCTTCAGGGTATCGGCGTGGGAGATGCCTCCGGCAACGGCCCCTCCCCGATCCACACCCGTGTCCCCACCTCAACCTGATCGAACAGCGCCGCCACCTCGCGGTTGCGCATCTTTACACAGCCGTGGGAGCCGGGCTGGCCCAGCACGTCGTCGTCGGGGCATCCATGAATATAGACATAGCGGCGCAGGGTATCCACCACGCCGAGACGGTTGCGACCCCGCTCCAGCCCGGACAGCCAGAGGATGCGGGTCAGCACCCAGTCGCGCCGTGGATGCTGCACGCGCAACGCCGGGGTATAGATCTCACCACTGGGACGACGGCCGACAAACACCGTGCCGAGCGGCGCATCGGTGCCAATCTTGGCACGAATCTGATGCCAGCCGCGCGGCGTGCACTCACTGCCACGTTGTTCGCCGGGGCCATTGGCCGCCGTGGATACCGCCACGTCCATCAGCACATGCCCACCCTCGCGCAGCTGCAGGCGCTGTTCGGCAATGCTTATCAGGATCATCTTTTCCACCATTTTATCGCCTCGCAACTCGTTTGTAGGAGCAGGCCATGCCCGCGATTTTTTCTGACTGGCATGTTCTGGCGTTATGTGGGAGCGGCTTCAGCCGCGAATATCAGCAAGTTTTATTCGCGGCTAAAGCCGCTCCCACAATGTCTAAAACGACAAGCTCTGTGGTAAAAAAAAAGAACCATCGCGGGCATGGCCTGCTCCTATCAACATAAATACCGCTATTCACGCCGCACCGACACCAATCCATCATAGTTGCCATCCAGGCTCAAGGCATAGCCCGCTATGCCCTCGCGTGCAGCAAATACATGATCCTCGTACCACAGCGGCACATAGGGCAGCAGTTCCAGCAAACGCGCCTGCAAGCGACGATATAACACCGCCTGCTCCTCCAGTGTCGGCGCCGCGGCCGCCAGTTCAATCAGGGCGTCCGTCTGTGCATCACGGAAGCGGCCACGATTGGCACCATTGGGGGGCACCGCATCACTGTGAAACACATAACGAAAGATGTCCGGCGTCTTGATACCCACCCAGGACAGACTGAACATCTGGAAATTGCCGGCCTTGATATCACCGTAAAAGGTACCCCAATCGTAACTGCGCAGGTCCACCTCGATGCCCACTTCGCGCAGCTGGCTTTGCAGCACGGTGGCCAGGCGCACGCGGAACTGGTCCGTGGAGGTCTTGTAGCTCAGGCGCAGGGGATTATCCGGTGTGAAGCCGGCGGTGTGCAGGAGCGTCCGCGCGGACTCGGGATCGTAGGCGATCAACGGCAGATCGGCATTGCCGGCCCAATGGTCCGGCGGCAGCAGGGCGCTGGCCAGCCGCGCCGACCCGTCCATCAGGTAGTGCACGATGGTCTCACGGTCGATGGCCTGGGCGATGGCGCGGCGCACGGCGGGATCGGCCAGCTGTGGGTCATCGAGATTGAAGCCGAGATAGGTGAAATTGGAGCCGCGCGCGCGCCGCACAGTGATGCCCTCTTCCTCCTTATTTTGCAGATAGTGCACCAGTTCCGGCGACAGGTCGTTCTGCAGCAAATCGACCTCGCCGCGCAGCAGCTTCAGCACCCGTACGGTGGGGTCGGAGACGCGTAGGAAGGTCAGCGCCTGACCGTCGTGCAGTCGCACCAGCTGCAGGTGGCCGTCGTCGGGCCAGGCCTGAAAACGGAACGGCCCGCTGCCCAGCGGATCACGGCTGAAGGCATGGCCGGCGGCCATCGCCCGTACCGGCAGAATGCCGATGACCAGATAGGCGGGAAACAGCACATCGGCACGGGAGAGGTGGAAATCGAGGGTGTCGCCGTCGATGACCTCGATGCGCTCGATCAGGGTCAGCGAGGCACGGTGCGGTGAGGCGTTGGCCGGGTCGAGAATGAAGTCGTAGGTGGCCTTGACATCACGCGCGGTGAGCCGGCTGCCGTCGTGGAATTCCCGCCCCGTGTCGCCAAGGCGGAAACGGTAGTGGGTCGGCGACAATCGTTGCCAGTCCGCGAGGGCCGGCACAGGCATCAGCCGCTCATCAAAATCCACCAGCCGTGCATACAGCAGGCGGTTGATGCGCGTGGAGGTGGCGTCGGTGGCGAAGCGTGGATCCAGGGTCACCGGGGCGCTGGCAAGGCCGAAGCGCAGAGTGTCATCCGGTGCGCGCGTGCAACCGCTGAGCAGCAGCGCGGCCAGCATCAGCAGCAGGGAAAGAACGAAGGAGCTACCAGTCTTTATAGGGGTGCGTGACCAGACAGACGTTGTAATAGCGCTTGTCGTGCGACACCTCTTCGTCCAGCCAGGGTGGCCGCTCAAAGGCCTCGTCGGCGCTGCCGAGCTCAATTTCGGCCACCACCAGGCCCGCGTTGTCGCCACTGAAAACATCGATCTCCCAGGTGTGTTCGCCATGGCGCACATGATAACGGGTTTTCTCGATCAGCGGCCGCTCGCAAAGGGTATCGAGCAGCTCCTCGGCATCGGCGAGGGGAATCTCGTATTCATACTCCTGACGCTCCACGCCGAGGGTGGCGCTCTTGATGTTGAGGTGGGCGCACTCGCCGCCGACACGCACCCGCACCGAGGCCCGTTTGGCGCCGATGAGATAGCCCTGGCGCATCGATATACCGGCATCGGCATCACGGCGCCAGCTGTCGTCACGGAGGAGGAATTTACGTTCGATTTCGGTGGCCATGGTTTTCTTTTTACCACAGAGACACGGAGGGCACAGAGGAATTTGTTTCTCGCTGCATGGATTACTGCCAGTCATTTTCCCAGGCAGGATTTTTCACTGTTGGTGTAAGAAACGCAGAGGTCGCCAAGGCGCAAAGGACGCAACGTTTTTTCAAGGGCCTTTCTCTGGGTCCTTTGCGCCTTTGCGTTAAAACGCCGGGCCAGACAATGCCTCTTGAGCCTCCGCGCCCCCTGTGGCGGATCAGGGATCACTGTAACGAAAAAGTGTAGGAGCCGGCCATGCCCGCGATGGTTTTTCTCTTCACCACAGAACTTGTTGTCTTGGATATTGTGGGAGCGGCTTCAGCCGCGAATATAGGCTAGTTTTATTCGCGGCTGAAGCCGCTCCCATAAGTCCCAAGACAATCTCAGTAGTGTCGGACAAACCATCGCGGGCATGGCCCGCTCCTACGGTTCCTTTTGAAGGCGTGCCGGTCAGGGGTTCTCGGGCAGGATGATGGTGGTGGTTTCCAGCGCCCGGGTGCCCTCGTCGATAAGAGTGAATGCGTGGCCGCCGATGCGTACCGTCTCATCGTGTTTCAGCATGTGGCGTTTGCTCAACCGCTTGTCATTGACGAAGGTGCCATTACTGCTGCCGAGGTCCTCAATCAGCAGATCCAGCAGACCTTCCAGATAGGCGCTGGGACGAGTGGTGATGAGCGCATGACGACCGCTCACGGTCTCGTCATCGAGGGTGATGTCGCAGTCGGGGGCACGGCCGATACTCAGGGTACCTTCCTGCAGGTCGAATTCACCGAGAAAGCGGCCGTCACGGGAATGGATGAGTTTGGGCATCTTGCTGACCTCAATAGATAACTGCAGTTATAACTTGTGACATCGCTCTGCGGTGTCACACATCCTGTGGCGCTCAGCGCCACACTGCCCAAGGCGGACGAACCCACCCATTTCCGTTACACCGCAGAGCCGTGTAACGAACGCATAGTTTTTTTACTCTCCGCGCGGTGGCCCGATACCGACAATCACCACGGAAATATTGTCCCGCCCACCGTGCTGATTGGCCAGATCCACCAGCCGCTGCGCGGCACGTTCCCAGTGGCCCTGCACGGCGAGCAGGGTTTCTGCGATCTCGCTGTCTTCCACCATATCCGTCAGACCATCGGAGCACAGCAGATAGACATCGCCGGGCGTCGCCTCGAATTCCTGAATCTCGGCATCGACTGCCTCGCGTACCCCCACGGCCTGGGTGATGACATGGGTGAAGGGGCTATCGTGCGCCTCTTCCTCGGTCATTATCCCTTCCGCCATCATCTGCCGCACCAGCGAGTGGTCACGGGTCACGGCGGTCAGTTCACGCCCGCGCAGACAGTAAAGCCGAGAGTCACCCACATGTGCAACCAGCACGCGATCATCGTGCAATACCAGCACAACCAGGGTGGTGCCCATGCCCTTCTGCTGTGCGCTCGCCTCGCCAGCGGCGAACACGGTATCGTTGGCCTCGTTGATCGCACTGTCGAGCAGACCCGCCAAGAGACTTATGTCTTCTTCATCCCCGCTCTCGGGTAGCGGCTGCTCCAGCGCCGGCTGCAGGTTTTTTTTGATGCTTTCGATACTCATGCGGCTGGCCACATCACCGGCCTTGTGACCGCCCATACCATCGGCCAACAGGGCCAGGCCACGTTCGGCATCCCAGGCGATAAAGTCTTCGTTGTGATCTCGTTTCAGGCCGGTGTCGGTCTTGCCGGCCATGAACAGGGTGAAATGAGAGGTCATGTAATACCTTGTCTTGTTCTTGTTACAGGGCCGGCTTTGCCACAGAGACGCAGAGACATGCTTTCTGTCACAACACACCCTCCGTGCAGCCTGCGTCTCTGTGGCATGAGTTACATTCCTTTTTCGGCGCCCGCGCCCGTCACTTGAGATATCCCGCCCGCTCGCCACAGCGGCGCAACGCCTCGGCCATGGCCTTGCCGTTGGCATAGCGCCGCTCTGCGTCCTTTTCCAGCGCCTTATTGATAACACGCGTCAGACAGCCAGGAAGTTCCATGCGCAGCTTGCGAATCGGTTTCGGCTTGTCATTGGCGATACGGTACATGAGGGTATTGAGGTTTTCACCCTGAAACGGCAGCTGTCCGCACCACAGCTGGTACAGGGTCACGCCGAGGGAAAACAGATCCGAGCGGCCGTCCACCTTCTTCCCCGCCAGCTGCTCCGGCGACATGTAAAAGGGGCTACCCAGCACGGTGCCGGTGCGGGTCTTGCTGTGGTCGGTGAGGCAAGCAATACCGAAGTCCGTCACCTTGAGCTGGTCGCTGTCGGCATCGAAAAGGATGTTGCCGGGCTTCACGTCGCGATGCACCACCTTCTGCGCGTGGGCGTAGTCCAGCGCCTCGGCGACGCGGATACCGATCTCGAACACCTGGGCAATGGGCAACAGGTCGTCGCGATGCACAAAGTTATCCAGGCTGTCGCCGGCGATGTAGTCCATGGCGATATAGGCCAGATCGTGCTCCTCGCCGACGTCGTAGATGGTGACGATATGCGGATGACTGAGCCGCCCGGCGGTCTCCGCCTCCTGGAAGAAACGCTGGCGCACCTCCTCCAGCTGCCGGCCGTCGAACTCATCGGACAGTGGCAGGGTCTTGATGGCCACGGTGCGGCCGATGCGCGGGTCGCGGCCCAGGTACACCGTGCCCATGGCACCACGTCCCAGCTCATTTTCGATCTCGTAACGACCCAAAACCGGACGCTCAACCTTCGGGTCATCGACGATCATGGTGGCATTCAGCCCGCCACTGGCCGCCAGCGGCGCCGGACTGACGGCGCGATGGCGCTCGCAGCGCTCGGCAATGTCGCGGAATGTCGGCTGCTGCGCGGCGATCCGCTCAAACACCGCCAACGCCTTGCCGAACTGGCGGCGGCGCTCGTATTCCAGCCCCAGCTCATACAGGGCCTCGAGGGCCACGCCCGGTGGCAGGGTGCACAGGGTGTCAAAGGCCGGATCCAGCTTGCCCTGATTGCGCAGCTCGGCGGCCAGGGCAAGATTCGCCGCCTCGGCCTGTCCGCGCAGTGCCAATAGATGACCGGCAAGGCGATGATGGACGGCAAGCAGGGGCTGCCCCAGCAGCAGATACAGCGCCGGCAGAGCCAGCGGCAGCCAGAGGTTCTCCACCACCAGCCCCAGCAGGCTGGCGTTGACCACCAGCAGCAACAGCACGCCACCCAGCAGCAATCCACCACGCCCCCGCAGGCGGCGCGGCAGCAACAGAAAATAGAGCAGAATCAGCAACAACCCGCCGCGTTCAACGCCCTGCGACCAACCGGGCACCCGCACCAGATCACCCGTTTGCAGAGCATTAATCACCTGCGCCTGCCACGCCACTGGCGTCAGCCGTGGCCCGCCCGGCGCAACAACGCGATAACTCAGGTGCGGCGCGGTAATACCCAGCAGCACGATGCGGCCGCGTAGTTCGGCCTCCGGCACGCGGCCCTCCAGCAGGTGTTCGGCGGAAAACAGCGGTAATGGATTGTCCTCGGGGCGCGGTCGCGGATAGACCCGCAATGCCGCATCGGTAGCGAAAAAGACATCGCCCAGTTGCACCCCGGGTTGCCCGGCCAGGCTGGGCGAAATCACCGCCTCACTCACCGGCACTCCACGTGCCCGCGCCAGCAGGTTCAACGCCAGACTGGGTCGGTAGACGCCATTGACCGCCAGCATCAGCGGCTCGGCGTACACCGGTTCGTCCTCGGCGGCCAGCGCCAGCACGCCGACGCGCGCCACATCAAAATGTGCCACCGACGACGACTGCAACTGCCACGGCAGGTGCGGTGGCCACAGCAGCGGCACAAACCAGGGCTGCTCCGCCGCCGCCAGCCCGGCGAGCAGCGATGGCATCCGCGCCGCTTCATTGTGTAGCGCCAGCAGGCCGCGGCGCTCCTCGACCTCGCTGGCCGGCCAGGCCAGTACCACACCCTGGTGCGCCAGCAACGTCCGCGCCTGCTGTGGTTGGCCGATGGGCAGAATCAGGCCGATGGCCGCAACATCGGATGCCGCAAGAATGTCCACGAGATCCGTCAGCCGCTGTGTCTCCCAGGGCCAGGGGCCGAAATCCACGAAGGTGCTTTCATCCAGCGCGACCACACTGACGTGGTTCTCCACCGGCGCCATCGGCACGGCGTGGATCAGCCAGTGATACAAACGTGACTCCACCGCCTCACCCAGCGGCAGGTAACTGGCCACAAACAACGATGCGCCCAGCAGGGTGATCCATAAACGATGGCTGGCAAAAAATCTCATTGGGTTCCGAAGCAGTATTCTGGGTCGCTATTTGCGCTTACTTGTGGGAGCGGCTTCAGCCGCGAAGAATCTTCCCTCCCTTTTGCGGCTGAAGCCGTTCCCACAAAAGATCGCATCAATCATCTATCGGCCGTACCTTCGCGAGCTTCACCCGCCACCTCCACCCGCGACAACAGCCATGCCCCGGCCACGAACAACAGGATCAGCGACAACATCCCGGCCCGGTGGCTGTCCGTGGCGACACTGACAACCCCCACCATCAGCGGCCCCAGCAGGGCTGCAAACTTGCCCAGCATATTGTAAAAACCGAAGAACTCCGCCGCCTTGTCCGTGGGGATCAGGCGCGCATACAGAGAGCGGCTGAGGGCCTGGATGCCGCCCTGCACCAGACCAATGCACACCGCCAGCAGGTAAAACTCCCAGGTCTCTTCAATCAGCACCGCCCACAGCGTGACCGCCACATACACGCCGATAGCAATAAAAATGCCACGCTTCGCCCCGATCTTCTGCCCCAGCCAGCCAAAGGCCAGCGCCGCTGGGAAGCCCACAAACTGGGTGATCAGCAGTGCACCGATGAGGTGGGTCTGCTCAAGACCGATGGCGAGGCCATAGTCCACCGCCATGCGCACGATGGTGTCGACGCCATCGATGTACAGCCAGTAGGCCACGAGAAACAGAAACACCGGACGCAGCTGGCGAATGTGCCGGAAGGTGTCGATGACCTGCCGATAGCCGGCACACACCACGGCCCAACCCGACAGCCGCTGTGCTACGGGTGGCTCTTTCACCATAAGCACCAATGGCAAAGAAAACAGCACCCACCACAGGGCCACACTGAGGAACGAATAACGCACCGCCTCTTCCGCGCTGTCCAGTCCAAAGCTGTCCGGCGACAAGGTCATGGCCACGTTGATGCCGAACAGCAGCCCGCCGCCGAGATAGCCCATCGCATAGCCGATGGCCGATACCATGTCCCAGTCTTCTTTACGCGCCACCACGGTGAGCAGGGCGTCGTAAAACACATTCGCGCCCATAAAACCCACCGTAGCGGCCACGAACAGGCCCAGCGCCGCCGCCCATTCCCCTGCCCCCACAGTACTCAGAGCCGCGGTACAGATCACCCCCAGCAGGGCGAACAACAGCAGGAAGCGTTTGCGCAGGCCACCACGGTCGGCAATGGCGCCCAGCAGTGGCGCGGCCAGCACGATAAACAGGCTGGCCACAGCATTGCCCACACCGAGCTGAAAGGTGCTGGTGGTGCTGTCGAGGCCGCTGCCCCAGTACTGCTTGAAGAACAACGGAAAAAAACCGGCCATCACCGTGGTGGCGAAGGCGGAGTTGGCCCAGTCGTAAAAGGCCCAGGCGATGATCGGTCGAGTGAGGTAGCGTTTCATTGCCCGAGCCTGCTCCTCAAAGAGGAGAAATGATGCCAAAAAACAACCCGGCAGGAGTGGCCTCTCAGGCCGCGAAAGCGCTCTCGACACTGAACTTTCGCGGCCTGAGGGGCCACTCCTACGGGCAAATAGGTTACGCTATTTCCCCGCCAGTTTCTTGAACCGCTTATCCCACTTTTTGTAGCGCTTGCGGCAGTAATCATCCAGTGCCTGATGGCTGTCGAAGAACAGGTCGAAGCCCTCCTCCGCCGAGCTATCGAATTCGCATTCATCGTTAGAGTAACCGCGACAGATCATAGGGCGAATCTCATAGATACCGCATTGCCCCGTCTCCGTGATGTGCTCACAGGCCGCCTCCACAACCAGCATGAACCAGCCATCAGCGTCCTTGTAAAACTGGATATTGCGATGCGACACCTGCCACAGCAGGGTGTCGAAGTCCGACATCGAGCGTGGCGTATCGATGTGCAAGGTAATGTACTGGCAGCACTTGGTGCCGGTACAGAGACTGCACTTGTTCTCTGGCGTGACTTTTATCGCCTTCATCGCCTTAGCGGCCTTTTTCTTTTTATTCGCCATCAAAATCCCCTCGGGTACGATGTCGCATAATATTAACCCGGCAACGATATATGTTGCGTTCAGCCGATGTGTGCCCGCCTGCAGCAAGGCATCAAAACGCCACTGTAGCATTCCTACAGTCAGTTTTGATAACGCAGCCTGCAGGCGGGCACACACCGGCCTGCCCCTTGTAAAATTATACTGTCAGGGGCTTCAAGAATGGCCCGGCTCTGCGTTGTAGCTCTTGCCAAGGGAACCACCATTACCCGCGAACTACGCCTTGATCCGGGCCATTCTTGAAGCCCTGAACACGACATATATCGCCGCCGGGTTAATAACAAACCCGGCGACTGGAAATAGCCATGAGATAATGCGATAACTAGTAAGCCATCTGGATGTCTTCCCATGCCCATAGACCCGCCTGCCAACGAAACCTTCGCCGCCATCGACCTCGGCTCCAACAGCTTTCATATGATCGTCTGCCGCCTCAGCAACGGTGAACTGCATGTGGAGGACAAACTGCGTGAAATGGTGCGTCTCGGTGCCGGGCTGGACAAAAAAAACCGCCTCGATAACGAAACCCAGGAACGTGCCCTGGCCTGTCTGGAACGCTTCGGCCAACGCCTGCATGGCCTGCCGCCACAACGCATCCGCGCGGCGGGCACCAATACCCTGCGCATTGCGCGCAACACCAGCGACTTCCTTGCCCGTGCCGAACAGGCTCTGGGACATTCCATCGAAATCATCGCTGGCACGGAAGAGGCGCGCCTCATCTATCTCGGTGTGGCACACAGCACCGGTGCGGACGAAAGGCGCCGCTTTGTCATGGACATCGGCGGCGGCAGCACCGAGCTGATCATCGGCGAAGGCTTCGAACCGCGCTACATGCAAAGCCTGTACATGGGCTGCGTGAGTATGACGCGTAACTATTTTGCCGATGGCGTCATCACGCCCAAGGCGGTGAAACGCGCCGAGCTGGCCGCACAGGTGGAACTGGAGCCGGTCAAGACCACGTATCGCAACATGGGCTGGGAAAAGACCCTCGGCGCCTCCGGCAGCATTCGCTCTATTCGCAACGTAGTGCAGGCCGAGGGCTGGAGCAACGATGGCATCACCCTCGATTCACTCAAGACATTGCGCACCGCAATGCTCGACGCCGGGCATATCGATAAATTGTCATTCAAGGGGCTAACGGTGGAGCGCGCGCCGGTATTCCCCGGTGGGGTAATGATACTCCTGGCCACCTTCAAGACCCTGGGCATCGAGCAGATGCAGGTATCGGACGGCGCCCTGCGCGAAGGGCTGATCCATGACCTGCTGGGGCGCGTGCACCACGAAGACGTGCGCGGCCGCGCGGTGAACAATCTGGCGCAGCGCTATCACGTCGATCTGCCACACGCGCAGCAGGTGGTTGAAACCGTGCAGACCTGCGCGACACAGGTAGCCGAAAGCTGGTCACTGAATCTGCAAGAGAGCCGGCAATGGCTGCAATGGGCCGCGCTGCTGCACGAGATCGGCCTTGATATCGCCCATAGCGGCTTTCACAAACATGGTGCCTATATCGCCGAATTTACCGACCTGTCCGGTTTTTCCCGCAACCAGCAACGCCTGCTTGCGACGCTGATCCGTACTCACCGTCGCAAGCTCTCCGCTACCTCCTTCGACCACCTTGTCGAAAAGCATCAGCACCGCGCCCGGCACTGGGCCATCCTGCTGCGCCTGGCCGTTTTGCTGCACCGCAGCCGTAGCCCGGAGGCACTACCGAAGTTCAAACTCAAGGCCGGCAAAGACAGCCTGAAAGTAAAATTCCCCGAGAACTGGCTGGACGAACATCTGCTGACCCGGACTGATCTGGCACGGGAAGCGGAGTACCTGCAAGCGGCAGCATTCTCGCTCAGTTTTTCCTGATTCAGGCAAGGGGCCGAGAAAAAATAGCCATGGCACACGACCACCAACACGACATTGACGCCATGGGTGACCGTCGTCTGGGCTGGGCCATCGTCATCAACATGCTCCTCACCGTGGCACAGGTGATCGGTGGCGTCATCTCCGGCAGCCTGTCACTGATCGCCGATGCCCTGCACAATTTCAGCGATGCCGCCTCGCTGTTGATCGCCTGGGTGGCCCGCAGGATCGGCAGACAGCCTCCCGACCACTTCAAGACCTTTGGCTACAAACGCGCCGAGGTGATTGCCGCCCTGATCAACCTCGTCACGCTGGTTCTGGTGGGTTTGTATCTGATCTATGAGGCCCTGTGGCGCATGGTCGAGCCGCAGGTCATTGAAGGATGGACGGTGGTTATCGTCGCCAGTGTCGCGCTGGTGATCGACATCGCCACGGCAATACTGACCTACAGCATGTCCCGCCACAGCATAAATATCCGCGCCGCCTTTCTGCACAACGTTTCCGATGCCCTTGCCTCCGTAGGCGTCATCATCGCCGGCAGTCTTATCTTGCTCTACGACTGGTACTGGACGGATACCGCTTTGACCCTACTCATCGCCGGCTATGTGCTCTATCAGGCCGCGACGCTGTTACCCAAGACCATACACATCCTGATGCAAGGCGCGCCGGAAGACATCTCCATTGCAGAAGTCATCGACGCCATGGAGCACGTCGAAGGCGTTGTAAACATCCATCACCTGCATCTGTGGCAACTCGACGAGCACAAAAATGCCCTGGAGGCCCATGTCGTGATCAAGGATTTTGCTGGCACGGAAAAGATTAAAATGGCCTTGAAAGGCGAACTTGAAAAACGCTTTGCGATAACGCATTCAACACTGGAGTTTGAAACCGATCATTGTAGTGATACAACCCGGTTGGCATAAACGTCTTTCGTAAACCCCAGCGCATTACGCCAGCCCAAGGGGGCGCTGTGCGCACCAATACCGGAAAAAACAAGGCAAGGAATCAATCGCTGGAAGTACGGGACTGTAGGCAAACGTGCCGTAACAAACAACGCCTACCCATTAGCGGGTCAGAAACTGTAGACAATACTGGCCGTCAGCACATCGATTTCGTCATCAAGCGAATAACGCTCCCAGGCACCCAGGAAGCCTATGCTGCTCGACAGATCGAAGCGTCCACCCAAGCCATAGAACAGATCGACGTCACCCGTTGTCACCATACCGCCGGTGGGACCGCTATTGCTCCACTTGGAATCCCAGACCAGGAAACCGAGCTTGCCGAAGACGGCAAACTTGTCAGCAAAAGGATAACTGCCAATAGCGGAAAACTCGAGACCCGATGACGAAACGGCTTTGATCTCACCATTGGGCATCACCGGACCATCCATTTTACCAAAGGATATGTAGCCGGCTTCCAGGGCAAGATACCGGCTCACCGAATAGCCACCGAAAAGTTTCCAGCCCATCATGCTGTCGTACACACTATTGTCCGGCGAGACACTTCCCAGGCCAAAACCGAAATATGAATCACCTTCACCCGCACAAACCGCCGAAGAAGCACCCAGCACCGCGGCGAGGGCACTGGAAATCAGATATATCTTGCCATCCTTCATATTTTCCTCCCAAGTAGCGGAATTACCCCGCTCCCTACATTTTTGTGCCTGATTTAACTTGTCCAGCCGCAAAGGAGCAAAGCCCTTAACTGGCTCCGCCTACTACTATTTTTGTTGGCCGGCCACGCCTGTCCTGCCCCACTTTACACCCCAATTTTTTCTCGACTTTTTCTCGAAAATTATCATTTCCCAAGGGTGTGCCCGTTTGCCAGGCTGCACGAATCGTCGCCAAGGTCTCTGTATCAACGTGCGCCTTAAACAGGGCAGTGTATGCCGTGGTCCGTGACTTAGCTCCTCTGCCCAGTGATAGATACAGGGGATGCGGCGTCACCAGGTCATCCACTTGTCCCTTTGCATTATGGCGATAGCTTGACCAACGGTACTGTGCAGGTTGACGCACCATGTTCGCCCGCACCGGGTTGAGTTCGATATACTTCATACAGATCAAAAGGTAGTGCTCTTCCTGAACCAGGCTGGCCTTGTAGCGTCCTTCCCAGATGGAACCGCTGGAGCCATAAGCTTGGTTAATATAAGGCACATAGCGACGTCCCACATATTGCATCATACGGGTAATACCAATGCTGTCAGACGGCGTGGCGAGTATATGAATATGGTTCGTCATGAGCACATAGGCATGAATATCACAGTGATACCGCCTTGCACCCTCCAGAAGCCAATCACGATAAGCCGCATAATCCGAATCCTCAAAGAAGACCGGTTCTCGGCTGTGCCCTCTCTGCACAATGTGCACAGGTACACCAGGGATAATAAAGCGGGGTTTTCTTGGCATAGTGCTTACCTCTTACACTCTCTGCGTAAAAACTAACACAATTAATCCCATACTTAAAGGGCTTTGACCCCTTTAATCAGAGTAAAGAGCAGGTTTCCTTATCGGCAGAAATGACCTATTGATCTGTTTCCGTCCCTTTTGTCCGGAGGTACTATTGAGTTTTTGTTTGATGAGGTAGAGGTAGCTGTTGAGGGGGTTTCTGCGCGTTGTTGTGTGCTCCCCAAGATAGCGTGCTTGATACGTCGCTTTTCCATATAGATTTTTGCAGGGCGTCCAATCGCCTTTATTTACAAGCTTTATGAGGTCTCGGTTACGAATACGGCCCACATAATCCCAGCCCAATGCGATGACCATTTTAAACCAGGGATTGCGAAAACCGGCATCGGTAATGACAATTGGGTGACAGTCATCGGGCAGCAGCTTTTTCAGGGTGTGTAAAAATCGCTTGTGGACTTTCGAGCTGCCGATCTTTTTTTGGGGTGGACTTCTTCATATCTCAAGTTTCGGGGTTCATTTTCACCCCTACAAAATCCCACTAACTAGCTGTATTTACAGTAGATTACTCTTGTACAAGCAATATAAAGGAACCAACAGCAACGAAAGCACCCTATAAAATGGTGCTTCAAATTCAATGATGAATGCAGGTCGTTGTTGATCTATCCCGTTCAACTTTGCATGGCATTTTCCAGGGGAATATCAAATATATTCAAGTCGTTACGACCAAGTTCCCGCTGCTTTTGAACCCCGAAACTTGAGTTCATATAAGGTTAAGGCACGTCCACCAACGGGAAGGAAGGCACGCAGCAAGTGGTAATCACGGTCTGTGGTTAATTCTGACCAATCGACAATGACCAAGGGCCGCTGACTTCCTTTGAGTAGCTCTTGCGCTTTGAATTGGTAAAAGCTGTTTCATTCCTGATGCAGGTGTGTGTTGCCCAGTAAGCGGTCAATGCGTTTGATGTTGTGTTTTACTAATGCCTTTGAGGCTAAACGCCGGCCGCAAGGGTTTCCCCATCTATGCAGGGGCTGCCTTTGTTTTGTTTGACAAGCTCGTAAGCGTGTTGCAGTACGTCGCTCCGATAGACTTTGTCATAGAGACTGTAGAATCAATGGTGCTTGGCTTTACGGTATAGCTTCCTCGGCAACTGCTCCTGCGTCCTTGCAGTCGTATCAACCCCTCAGACTTCCAATACGGCCAGATTCAATTTTGCTCTTCGCTTATAGGAATCCGTTGGCGCTGCAAACACCACCGTATTGGATCTCGGCTTTGACTCCTGTGTCGCCCTACCTCCTAAATCCATTTAGTCGTCCCGTCCTGTACAACATATCTTCCGCTACATGCCACTCTTACAATCCCGGAGGATCTACCCGAAACACTCTCTGTCAGTCGGACGGCATCAGCTTTCCCCTTCAAGTCAGAGGGTCAACATCCCCAATAGGTTAACGAGACTAATACAGACTCACTGGCGCTGCGGCCTGTAGTTTTGCCATCGCAGAACTTACAGCATGCAATTACTCACATACTGCTCTGCTGTACTACCGGGGTGAATGAGCAATTTCCCGGACGGGACTTTAAACCCGCTAGACACGCTGCCGATGACGGTGTGCGCTCTGCCCCCTTTTCTCATGCTGTTTTCAGCAGGGATTCATTTGGACTATTGACCAGGATTTGGGGGCCACTTTAGGGTGCCCCCTGTTCTATTCAATTACCCCCGAAAATCTTTATTTTGTCAGCTTTTTTTACACCCTTTCCAATCGCTGATTACCAATCCAACACATTTCGCGCTAACAGATATAACTCATTGATACTGCTGAAAATGACTGGGCGGTATCTGGTGTAATATGCTTCGCTATTGCACCCTACGGAGGCGGACAAACCGGTCGTGACCGGAAAACTGTGAAATAAATTTGCAATAAAACTGTCAGTTTTTTTTACACTTTGCCATGCCATAGCATGGCATGCCATGCCATGCCATGCCTAACTAACTGAAAAATATACAAATGGAAGGAACGGCATAATATTTGCTGTCTTAATACCTGTCTCTGAGAAATGAATTGTATACCAGGTAAAGAGGCGCATAGAGAAACGCTGTAAAGCGCATCAAATGTAAGTGGAGTAATTAATAATGAACACAAAATACATTGTTTCGCAAATCACAAAAGCGGCTGCCATCGCTGCAGTATTAGCGATGTCCAGCCAGGCTCATGCACTAGCCTTCGTCAACGGAGGTTTTGAAGGTTATACAGGTGATACTAATACCTGGAATTCAGCTGTTCCTCCTGGATGGACCACCACCGGCGGAACTCCCGATACTTTCGATGCAAACACTACTATGTGGGGCTTCACATGGGCGCCAAGCAGCACCGGCGGCGACTTCCTTCACGGCATTGGTATGCAACCATTTTGGACGGAAAGTGCTCAACAGCTTGCTCTTGATGGCCTGGTAATTGGTCAAGAATATGAGATCTCTTTCGAGCAAAGCATCTCTCGCGGTATCGGGTCACAAGCAGACGGCTTCTGGCGTATCTTTTTTGGCGACGAATCTTTTGATTCTGATCTCATGGCAATACCAGATTCCGGCGTTTTTGGGGGCTGGGACTGGCAGACCATGATGTTCACGGCTACTTCGACAACACAGTCACTTACAGTCTCAGCAATGAGCGCTACTAACAACTGGAGAACTGATATCGGAATCGATAGTTTCTATCTTGGCGAACCTGGCCAGAACCCTGACAATCCAGATAATCCAGATAATCCAGATAATCCTATTAATGTACCTGAGCCATCAACACTAGCGTTGTTTGGACTTGGTATGCTGGGATTTATATCTAGAAGAAGGCTGCTGAAGAGGTAAATCGACAACGACTGCAATTCACTGAAAAAAAGCTCTTGCTAGTTAAATCAGCAAGAGCTTTTTTTATGTCGAGAAACGAATAAGGGTCTTGCCCTTTGCCTGGTCTTGTTGCCGAACAATCCGACTGACACGCGAGTAATGCAAACCAAAATGTTCACCGATATCCCTCAATGTATACCCCCCACTTGCATACGCCTCCGCGATAGCCGTGTCCCTATCTGGATAGCGTTCCGCATAGTACGTTAACGCCCTGGGTACTTGGCGTCTGTGGGCAGAGGGGATCTCGCTCAGATCGGCATCGGGAATCAGCCTTCTCTGCACGCTCACCACGAAAGATTCCGAACCAAGATATATCTGGTTCTTAAGCTGTCCCCAAGGTGAGGGCTGATTCTTGCCCTCGGCAATAAAGGTACGATAGCGCTCGACAGCTGTTCGACGTTTCTTTGCGAATGCCGAGAGAATCCAGTCTGGCTCGAGCCATTCACTGATCCTGGAAAGGCCAGCAGTGGACCGATAGCTGCTCCAGGGCCAGTCCTTCGCCGCCCGTACCATTTTAGCGCGCACAGGATTGAGCACGATGTAACGCGCCAGCTCCAGCAGATAGGACTCCTTCTGTACAAGGATGGCCTTGTACCTTCCCTGAAAGACATGACCAACCCGGCCGTGCCGGCGGTTGAATCGCTGGGTGTAGACTCCATTGAGATGACGCATGCCGCGAGCCAAATTGCCGTCTGGCGTCTCCACCAGCAGGTGATAATGATTGGTCATTTGACACTCGGCATATACTACCCAATTGAAGCGCCGACACACTTCCAAAAGCACTGCGTAAAAGACACGACGATCTTCATCATCATGGTAGATATCCTCCTGCCCATCTCCTCGAGATGTCACATGATAGATAGCGCCGGAGAATTCAATGCGAAGTGGACGAGCCATGAGCCAAGCTTAGTCAAGGATAGGCAAAAGGCAAGACTTGACCCCCTATTCTTGTAGTCAAGGCAGAACTCCAAACGAGACTTGTATCGAAATCTTAAGTTTTCCAATTGTCACAGC
>CAJVYS010000006.1 GCA_913009875.1 uncultured Gammaproteobacteria bacterium
TCTTGACTTATAAGTTCTTCTGTTTTTGTTTTTTTTTTTTTTTTTCAAGCAGAAGACGGCATACGAGATATATCAGTGTGACTGGAGTTCAGACGTGTGCTCTTCCGATCTTGGTAAATGACCATTATCTTGAAAAAAATGCAGCCAATATCGCCCCATTATTGTACTACCTAAAAACCAGCAAATGGCCTAAAGAAAATCAGTCTTACAAGCAGATCGTATCCGCCATTCAGTCGGTCGCACCATTTTTTCATGACTTTTACCTTGAGCCCAGCGGTGAGATTGGAGATCAAAACATCATTCTTCGCTGGACACATACCGAGCATGATGCGCCATTTAGCGCCAATGTCCTTTCCGATGGAACAGCTCGATTCATTTGCCTTGCAACCCTGTTTCTTCAGCCTACTTCCCGCCGACCAGACACCATAATTATTGATGAGCCAGAATTAGGACTACACCCGGCAGCACTCGGCGTGTTGTCAGATATTATTCATACAACCAGCAAGGAAACACAGATCATTTGCTCAACTCAGTCTGTGGCATTTGCCAATCTTTTTGTGCCTGAAGATTTTATTGTTGTGGATACAAAAGATGGAGCATCCAGTTTTCGGCGACTCAAGAAAGAACCGCTTGAGCAGTGGCTGGAAGAATATGGCATAGGTGATATCTGGGCCAAAAATCTAATCGGAGGCCGTCCAGCATGGTAAGACTTGCCGTATCGGTTGAAGGCCTGACGGAAGAGCGCTTTATTCAGATGGTTATAACTCCCCACCTATGCAATCGAGGGATATACGCAACACCATTACTGTTAGGTGAAAATGGCGGCGATGTTTCTCTACCCAGAATCAAAAGGGACCTAAACCACCTCGCAACCAGTTTTGACAAAGTGACCACACTTTACGACTTCTATGGATTTAGGGGGAAAGAGGAATCCGACAATAAAATATCATTGGAACAAAAAATCATAAAATGTGTTGCTGCACCATTGCGCAGCCGGATAATTCCATACATTCAAATGTATGAGTTTGAAGGAATACTGTTTTCCTCGCCGAAAGCTATTGAAAATAATATATGCCAAAAAGGCCTCAAAGATTGGGCAGACAAGATTCTTCAGCAATTTAATGGCAACCCTGAAAAAATCAATGACTCAAAGCAAACCGCCCCATCGAAACGACTTCAGGACAAAACCTATTACATGAAAACAGTGCATGGCCCCAACATCGCCAGAGAAATAGGCCTAGCTAAACTGCGAGAAAAATGCGCTGGTTTTGATGATTGGCTAAATAATCTGGAGACATTATGAATAATAATTTTGGCAGGATGTAAAAAAAATTGGAGTTTTCCACTAGGACTCCGCTTCATCAACCTATGGCCGCCATAAGTCCGTGTTGGGATAAAAGGCCTGCCACGCAAACCAGAACACCATCACCGAAGGAATGGGCTTGCCTTTCCGGTCAGTGATTTGTGGGTAACGTTTATCGGCATCATAACGGATGAGGAGCTGCTGACTTCCCAGCCTGTCTTCAATGGCACGACCCGCAGGCAAATCACTGATGGGATACGCCTTCGCCTTTCCGTCGATCAATATGCCAACAACCCATGCCTTGTTTGATAACTCCTTACGCGTGTGCGGCACCGGAAACATCGTCTCCTCGGAAGCGAAATAGGCGGCGTATGCCTCTCCCTGGTAATTCCGTTTATAGCCTGTATCGGTAGAGAGCACCTCTCCGTGAGGATATTTTTCGCGCCAGGCCTTCCAGGTTAAATGTTCACTCGGCAGCCAGACCAGTTTCGTATCAATGGCCGGTCCACTAACCGCTTTCATCGCCAACTGAGACCACAGCGATTCACTCTCCCGGTCATACATGAGAACGTCGCTGCGATAAAGAAGACCCGAGACACCAAAGGTCACCACCTTCCCATTGATTTTCCGCGCAAAAACCATGGCGGTCCCACACAGTGGACAATAAGTGACCGCTACGGCATCTCCACCGATCACATCATTAACGATTTCATGCCACACCAATATTCGCGCCGGATAAGCACGCGCTATACCTCCACGCACAAGCCCGATAACAAGGTCATCATCATGCAGATAATCCACCTTCTTCGCGGCGATAAATTTTGGACGATCTATGGAAGGGATACCATCGCGCGGCGGACCACCGGCGAGAATTTCATCCCTGTCGATGGCCAGCACGGACAGGTCAAAACCATTGCTCGCCTGCGCCCAGGCGGAAAACCCCAGGCACATGATCATGACAAAAGGAATGACCAGCCTCAAACGCCGGCTGATTGTGCGTAAAACAAGATTGCCCGGATCGTTATAAGCTACCATTGAGTTGCCCTCTACAGAGATTCATGGCTTTTTCGCAACAATGATTTTAACTCATTGATATCCTGCTTCAAATCTCGAATTTCTTCGCTCAGTTGCTGGTGCTCGCTGTGCACGACCTCTTCGATGGCCTCTTTATCCTGCTCCATCTTGCCCGCCTGCACGCTCTGCATGGCATCAACGATGATCGCGATAAACAAATTCAACATGGTAAAGGTGGCGATCAGAATAAAGGGAATAAAGAATGCCCAGGCATAGGCATGGGTTTCCATCACCGGCCTGACGATGCCCATCGACCAGCTTTCCAGGGTCATCACCTGGAACAGGGTATACATGGAATCACCCAGCGAACCGAACCACTGGGGATGGTCGGCGCCGAACAACTCCGTCGCCATCACTGAAAACACATAGAAGATGATCGACATCAAACCCGCCACCGAGACAATCCCGGGGATCGCGCCCAACAGCGCCTCGGTCACCACGCGCAACTGCGGGATCAGCGAAATAAGGCGCAACACCCGCAGGATGCGCAGCACACGCAGTACCTCAAGCGGCCCGCTGGTGGGAATCAAGGCAATTGCCACAATCAGGAAATCAAAGACATTCCATGCACTGCGAAAGAATTGCCCTCTGAAAGCGAACAGCTTCACCCCGATCTCGATGACGAACACCACCAGCACCGCGGCATCGACCAGGCCCAACCAGTAACCATATTGCCGATCAAGCGCATCAGAGGTCGCCAAGCCCAGACTGATAGCATTCAGCACGATCAAGCCAATGATCAGATACTGGATCGGCTTGGACTCAACCCACTCGCCTGCGCGGGTGCGTAAGGATGTTTCAGATTTCATAATATCCTCATATTACAATTTTATTACGGCAATTCTGTTGGTATACGCCGGCGCACACCCCATCCGCCCCGGTGGTTGACGGCAAGGCAGTGAGAAATTCATAACACTGAGAAAAGATGGGATGTGGTCATCACCCATCATCGACAAAAGCGCACTCTCACGGATATAGCTCGGCACGGAGGCAAAACGAAACGCTTTGACCCCGCCAATGCCACAAGATTCAATCAGAAAGCGACACAGCCTCCGGCCGGCCTTTCTTGTCCACCGCCACATAGGTCAATGTGGCTTCGGTAACCCTTACCACTTCAATGCCTTCGCGATAACGTTCGGCATAAACTTCGACGGAAACGGTGATGGAGGTACGGCCAGTTTTCTCGACATGCGCATAACAACTCAATAAATCACCGACATAAACCGGTTTTTTGAAATGCAGTGCATTCACCGCCACGGTCACTACCCGCTTGCCGACGTGGCGTATCGCCGCGATGGAGCCGGCGATATCCACTTGCGACATGATCCAGCCGCCGAAGATGTCGCCACCAGCATTGGTGTCGGTAGGCATGGCGGGGACTCGCGTGGTGGGCTCGCCGTCGGGTAGTTTGCAGGGTGCTGACATTTCAGTGTCCTGAGTAGAGTTGTTCAATGCGCTCTGTGGTGCTGGCGAGAATGGCCGCGCGTCGCAGCTTCAGGGTTGGCGTCATGGTCTCATTTTCTATCGACCACGGCTCAATCTGCAGAGAGACATCGCGAATCACGGCATAACCAGGGAAGTCGTGCAACCGCTGCACGATGTGTTCGCAGACCATTTCCCTGGCGGCCTTGCTTTGCAGTGATTCAGGGTCGGCAGGATTCAGGCCCAGTCTTTCCGCCTCGGCCTGCCAGCAGGGTTCATTCAGCACCACCAGTGCGGTCAGGTAGGGACGCCCCTCACCCACCACCAGCACCTGTTCGATGAGCGGATCCAGTGCGATGGCCATTTCCATGTCTGCCGGGGGCACCTTTTCCCCGTTAGAGAGGACAATGATTTCCTTGAGACGACCAGTGATATAAATGTGGTTGTTTTCGATGCGCGCCTTATCGCCGGTATGTAACCAGCCATCATCGTCGATCATATCGTGCGTGGCCTCCGGGTTGTGCCAGTAGCCCAGCATCACCGCCTCACCGCGCACCAGCAGTTCATCGTTTTCACCAATGCGGACTTCGACACCCTCGAAGGGAGTACCAACGCTGGCCGGATCGTTGTCATTAACGGGATTCCCAGACACCATCGGACTGGTTTCGGTCAACCCGTAACCCTGCACGAGATTGAGCCCCAGGCCGAGAAAGGTCTTCGCTACCTTGGGTGACAGCGGTGCGCCACCACAAATCGCCAAGCGTAAGCGACCGCCAAGTTTAGCCATTACCTTGTTCGCCACCAACCGCTTCAACAGCGGCCAGGCCAAGCCGCCACTGCCACCCTGAAATCGCCGCCAGCCCGCCTCCACGGTCGCATGAAACAGTTTTTGTGCAAAGGGCGGCTTTTCTTCCAGCCCGGTAAGGATCTTGTTGTAGACCCGCTCGTAGATACGCGGCACGGAAATCAGGATGGTCGGCCTTTGGCTCAGCAGGTCTTCGGCCAGTTCCTGCACCGAGCGGGCATAGGCCACCGTTGCGCCGCACATGACCGGGATGTAATAGCCCAGCGTCCGTTCCAGCATATGCGACAGCGGCAGGAAAGACAGCATCAGGTCTTCGCGATAAATGGGGAAATTGGGCAATGCGGAATAGGCATTGGAAAGAATATTGTGATGACTGAGCATCACGCCCTTGGGCCGCCCGGTGGTGCCGGAGGTATAGACAATGGTAGCAAGATCTCCTGGCAGGGGATCGACCAACTGTAAATTGCCACTGCCGGAATTTTCCTCTTCCTGCTCCCATTCCTGCAAACATATCTTGCGCGGATAAATTATGTTCTCTTCACACGCCTGCACCGTAACCAGGCGGATCAGACCCTGCAGTTGCGGCGCAATGGGCTCAAACATATCCAGCGCCTCCTGCCCTTCAACAAGCAGTATTTTTACGCCGGCATCCTGCAGCACATAGGCGACATTTTCTGCACGGTCATTGGTATACAGCGGCACCACCACCAGACCGAGGCTGAGCGCCGCCTGCTCAAACATCACCCACTGTGGACTGTTACGCAGCATGATGGCGACGCGGTCACCAGCGGTTAATTCTTCACTTTGTAACGCTGCCTGTATTTTTTTGACATGGGCATAGACCTGCTCCCAGCTCAACGACATCCACTGCTGTGCCGCTTGATCGAAATAGCGATAGGCAATGGCTGTGGGTGTGCGTGAGACACGCTCACGAAACAGGCCGTGCAGACTGCCAGCCGTATCGGGTGAAATTACATCCAGAGTTCCCTGTTGCATGATAGGCACCATTTATAGTTATAATAACGACAACCAAGCCGGCTGCATTGTAAGAGCGGCTATAGACACAAAGTCATTCAGTTCACCTCTTCCGACAGCAACCAACTTTCATCCACTTGAAAGCGGTCGCCATACGTCTTGTGCAAATCAGTCATTTTCGCTGCCAACTTATCACGCCCAGCCTGTTCAATATATCTCATAGGCCCGCCGCGGAAAGGTGCGAAACCGGTGCCGAAGATAATCCCCGCGTCGAGCAAATCCGCATCAGTGACCACCCCTTCGCGTAGGCATGCGAGGACTTCATTCAGCAGACGGGCAATCAGGCGATCCTGCGTATCGGGCGGACAATATTCACCACGTCCGGCCTTCGCACCCAGGGGCTTGCCCTGTTTGTCGTAACGATAAAACCCATGCCCGCTCTTTTTGCCCAGGCGGCCCGCTTTCACCAGTTCACGCAGGCGACTCGGCACCTCCACACCCAGTTCTTTCGACAGGATCTCCGCCACCGACAGGCAGATATCCAGCCCCACCGTGTCCGCCAGCAGGATCGGCCCCATGGGCATGCCAAACTTCAGCGCCTCGGCGTCGATCACCTTGGGTGCCAACCCCTCGGCCTCCAGTGTTACCGCCTCCAGCAGGTAGGGCATCAACACGCGATTGACAAGGAAGCCGGGGCTGGACTTGACCGGCAGCGGCAGGCGGTCGATGTGACGAGTGAAGGCCGCGGCCTTTTTCGCTGCATCGGGATGCGTGTCCGGCGTAGTGACGATTTCCACCAATTGCATCTGCGCCACCGGGTTGAAGAAATGTAGACCCACCAGCCGATCAGGATCGCTTAACGCCTCGCCCAGTATCTGTAGCGGAATGCTGGAGGTGTTGGTGGCCAGCAGCGCGCCGTCCTTCATGCGGGGCTCTATTTCCCGATAGAGATTCTGCTTCGCCTCGATGTCCTCGAAAATGGCCTCGATCACCACGTCGGCCTGCGCCAGCCCCTGACCTTGTTTATCCGGCATCAACCGATCCAGCGCCTGCTGGATCAGACGCGGCTTTTTGAGTTTCTTTTTATACAGTCTGGCGGCACGTTTCATGACCTGTGCCAGATGCCCATCGTTGCGATCCTGCACCGTGACCTGCAGGCCGTGCAGGGCACACCAGGCGGCGATGTCCCCCCCCATTACGCCGCCGCCGATGACGTGAATGCGTCGCGGCGTGAAGACCTTTTTGTCACCCTGCGACTTGAGCCGTTCCTGCAGAAAGAACACCCGCACCAGGTTGCGCGCCGTGTCGCCAATCACCAAACGGGCGATGGACAACTCCTCGGCACGCAGCACGGCGGGTTTATCGGTGCCGTGCTTGCGCCACAGGTCGATCAGCGCATAGGGGGCGGGATAGTGTTCCGGACGCGCCTTGGCGGCGACCTTCTTGCGCAACACCCGCGCCAGTAGCGGTCGCACCAGGACGTGGTTGCCCAATGCCGGCAGACCACTGGCCCGTTTCTTTTCCGGCCGGGTACGGATCAGTTCACGCGCGGCGCGTTGCAGGTGGCGCTGCGGCACGGCGTGATCCACCAAGCCGATCTTCTTCGCCGCACGGGCGCTGAGACTGCGGCCGGTGAGCATCATGTCCATGGCAGCAGTGGCGCCCACCAGCCGCGGCAAGCGCGCTACACCACCGAAACCGGGATGGATACCAAGGCGTACTTCGGGCAGGCCCATGCGCGTCCTGTCGGCATCGTCGGCGACGCGGTAGTCGCAGCCCAGCGCCAGCTCCAGCCCACCGCCGAGACAGAAACCGTTAATCAGCACCACCGTCGGACAGCGTAGGCCTTCGAGACGATTGACCACCGCCTGCCCACGGCGGATCAGTTCACGTGCCTGCTCCGGGGTTTCGATGTGGGTGAATTCCCGGATATCCGCGCCGACGATAAAATTCGACTTGGCCGACTGGATCACCAGCCCCGTCGGCCGCTGGGCCTCCAGCTCGCCGAGGATGTCATCCAGCTCCTCCAAAAGCTCCCGGCCGAGGGTGTTCGCACTCGCTCCAGCTTGATCGATGGTCAACCAGACGATGCCCTCAGCATCCGTTTCCCGTTGCCAGTTGTTGCTATTATTTGTCATCGTCTTACTCCCGTTCCAATAGCATGGCACCGCCCTGGCCACCGCCGATACACAGGCTGGCCATGCCGCGCCGCGCACCCGTGCGTTCCAGCACCCGCAAGAGGTGCAGCACGATGCGCGCCCCGCTGGCACCCACCGGATGCCCCAGGCTCACGCCACCGCCATCCACATTGAGACGCTCCTGATCCAGTTCACCCACCGCTGCGGCCGTGTGCAGCTCATTGCGGCAGTAGTGGTAATCCTTCCACGCCTCGATGTTGGCCAGCACCTGCCCGGCGAAGGCCTCATTGATCTCCCAGGCGTCGATGTCATCAAGTTTTAACTTGTGCTGCTTGAGCAGGGGCGTCATGGCATGCACCGGGCCAAGGCCCATCTGCGCTGGATCCAGCCCCGCCCACCGGCTGTCGACGATGCGCCCCAGAACCGGCAGATGCCACTTTTTCACCGCCTGTTCGGAGGCCAGCAGCAGCATTGCCGCGCCGTCGGTGATCTGCGCGCTGTTACCGGCGGTGACGTTGCCGAAGTGGCGGTCAAAGACCGGCTTTAGTTTATTGAGACTGGCCATGCTGGTGTCGCGGCGCAGACCATCATCGGCATCGAAATAGTGTCCAGTGGTGTCATAAAGGGTTTCGATTTCGCCTAAATATCCGGCATCCTGCGCCGCCGCGAGACGCTGGTGAGAGCGCATGGCATAGGCGTCCATCTGCTCACGCTCAATGCCGAAGCGATGGGCGATGATCTCCGCCGTTTGCCCCATGGACAGACCCACCACCGGGTCGGTGAGACCGCGCAGCAGGGCAATGACCGGTTTCAGGTAGGCCGGGCGCAGGCTGCGCAGGGCCTTGGCCCGGGCACCCAGGCCCTTCGCCTTGTACCACTCCGCCAGCCAGACCACCATCGGCTCCGCCAGCAGCACCGGGGCATGGCTCATGGCCTCCACGCCGCCCGCCAGCACCAGGTTGGCGCGGCCGTGGGCGATGCTCTGCGCGGCACTATCCAGCGCCTGCATGCCGGAGGCGCAGTTGCGCTGCACGGTCCAGGCCGGCGTTTCCTCGCTGACGCCGAGACGCAGCGCAGCGATACGGGCAATATTGGCCTCGTCCGGCCCGGGCATCACGCAGCCGAGGATGACCTCATCGATATGGCCCGGTTCGAAAGACTGCCGCGCCAGCAGACTACGCCCTGCACTCACTGCCAGATTGGCGGCACTGAACGGGCCGGGTTTGCCACGCGCCTTGAGAAAGGGCGTGCGTGCGCCATCCACTATATACACCGTATGTACCACCCGGCGCGACTGGGAGGGGTGTTTGCTTTTTTTCTCATCGTCCGTCATGCCTGCTTCCTCTCACTGCATACAAAGAGTTTATTAATTATTTCTAACCCGTTGCGAAACATCAGCCGGTAGGAGCGGGCCATGCCCGCGATGGATTTGCTAAATACCGCAGAGGGTGTTGTTTTAACCTTGTGGGAGCGGCTTCAGCCGCGAAGAAATCTGGATTTGTCCTTCGCGGCTGAAGCCGCTCCCACAGACTAGCTCTCTCCTATAATAGCAATTAGCAATCGCGGGCATGGCCCGCTCCTACGCTTTTTCCGTGCGGCACACCAGTGCATCTTTCTCGAATTCGTCCACGGCGATGGCCTCACGGCGGGCATTATCGGCAGCCTGCCATTGTTCGTACTCCACGTCATTGATCACGCGCAGGCGGTACGCATCGGCCATCAGTTCGGCCTCCGGTGCACTCGCCAGTTCGCCGTTGCGCACCGCCGTACGGACACGCTTCTCCAGTGGCGCCACGGCCACTATCGCCGCCAGCGCATGTTCCAGGACGCCAATGGCATGGTGCGTGTCCTGCGGGGCAAACAGGCCCCGGGTGAGGCGGTCACGCGCCTCTGAGGGCGCCAGCAGCAGGTCGGCGCACTGGTGCCCAAGGCGATCCGAGGGGCCATGAAAGGGACGGCCCAGTGGGAATACCACGAGCCGCATCAACCAGGCCGCCGGGCGGCTGGGGAAGTTTTCGAACAGGCCATTGAAGCCAAGCTGGATCTCATGCAAGGCATGTTCGCACACCCATTGCAGTAACGGCAGATCCTGTGCCGGGCGGCCCTGATCCTCGTAACGCTTGAGCGCAGCGGAAGCGAGGTATAGCCAGCTCAGCACGTCCGCAAGACGGCCGGAGAGTTTTTCGCGCCGCTTGAGGCTGCCGCCCAGCACCAGCATGGAGACATCGGAGACAAAGGCAAAGGCGGCACTCATGCGCGTCAGCTGCTGGAAATAGCGCCGCGCCGGATTGCGTAGGGCGCCATGCAGCGGCGTGTGGGCGAACTGCGCGCCGGTAAGGCCAAGGAACAGACTGCGCACGGCATTGGAGATGGCAAAGCCGACGTGGCCGGTAAAGGCCGGATCAAAGGCCCCGGCATCCTTGGCCGCCACGGCCTGCATCTCACGCAGCACGAAGGGGTGGCAGCGCACCGCACCCTGGCCGAAGATGATCAGGCTGCGAGTGAGGATATTCGCCCCCTCCACGGTGATGCTGATGGGGATGGCCTGGTAGACCCGTCCGGCGAAGTTACGCGGCCCCATACAGATACCCTTGCCGCCCTGCACGTCCATGGCGTCATTGACCACCGTGCGCATAGCTTCAGTGAGCTGATATTTCACCACCGCAGAGATGACCGACGGGCTCTCGCCCTGATCCACGGCGACGGCGGTGAGGGTGCGCGCGGCGTCCATCATATAGGTCAGCCCGGCGATGCGCGCCAGTACCTCCTCCACGCCCTCGAAGCGGCCAATGGGGGTCTTGAACTGCTTGCGCACACGGGCGTAGGCACCGGTCGCACGGCTCATGAGTTTACCGGCGCCGGTGGACAGGGCGGGCAGCGAGATGGAGCGTCCGGCGGCCAGGCATTCCATCAACATGCGCCAGCCCTGCCCGGCACGTGACTGTCCGCCGATGATCCAGTCCATGGGAATAAATACATCGCAGCCACGGGTCGGCCCGTTCATGAAGGCCTGATTGAGGGGAAAATGACGGTTACCGACCTCCACACCCGGGGTGTCGGTGGGGATCAGGGCACAGGTGATACCGAGGGCTTTCTTTTCGCCAAACTCATCGCCCAACAAACCATCGGGGTCAAACAGCTTGAAGGCCAGACCCAGCACCGTGGCCACCGGGCTGAGGGTGATATAGCGCTTGTCCCAGTTGAGGCGGATGCCCAGCACATCGGACTCGCCGTTGAAATCGGCCCGACAGACCACACCCGCGTCGGTCATGGCGGCCGCATCGGAACCGGCCTCGGACGAGGTGAGGGCAAAACAGGGGATCTCCTCGCCCGTCGCCAGGCGTGGCAGATAGTGGTTTTTCTGCTCATCGGTGCCGTAGCGCAGCAGCAGCTCGGCGGGGCCCAGGGAGTTGGGTACCATCACCGTCACCGCCGCGGTGATGGAGCGGCTGGCCACCTTCATCACCACCGCGGAATGGGCCAGGGCGGAGAACTCGAGACCGCCGAAGTGGCGCGGAATGATCATGCCGAAGAAACCCTCGGCCTTGAGATAGCCCCAGACCTCCGGTGGCAGGTCACGGTCGACCTGGGTGATGTGCCAGTCGTCGATCATACCGCACAGGGTTTCCACCGGACCATCGAGAAAGGCACGCTCGTCGGGTGTCAGCTTCGGTGGCGGGGTCTCCATCAGCCGCGACCATTTCGGCATGCCGGAAAACAGTTCACCATCCCACCATACGCTGCCGGCCTCCAATGCCTCGCGTTCAGTATCCGACATGGCGGGCATGATTTTACTAAAACGTTTAAACAGACGATCCGTCAGCCAGGCGCGGCGCAGGGAGGGCACATTGAGCGGCACCGCGATGGCGAGGAACACGACCCAGGCCAGTGCCTGCGACCCAGGCCCAGCTCCACCCCACAGGCCCCAGGCGATCAGCAGCGCCGCCAGCAGCAGCGAGCCGGACAACAGCGACAGGCGCAGGTAAAACACCAACCCCAGGGTGACAACGAACAAACCGGTCCAGACAATACCCATAATTTCTCCTGCTTATCTTGCACCTGACGGATTATTGGAAAACCTCTGATTTAAGCGTTTCCTGCAGACCTCCCACGCTTTCTGTTTCTGATGCCACTTCCAGTACCAACTGTCGCAGTCGCATCAACTTCTTTCGCACGGCTGCCGGATAACCATTGAATACTTCCGCGACGTCTGAACATTCAATGTCATTCATGGCGGGCGCTATCACTTATCGTTTAACCGTTTCCGGCGAATCAAGCGGGGAAGCAGGCGCATCACCCTCAAAATTTTTATCGCCATCCGGCCGATCCTCCTGTGGAGCGGTCCCAACCTGCACGGGAATCATGCCTTCCTCGCCGGGAATAAAGCATTCGTTTTCGCCATTGCACACCACGCCCTCGGTATCCCAGGGTAACTGGCGGTAAACGGCCAGGTCGTTCAGCCCCAGCAGCGGATATTTAATAATTTCGAAATAGGGTGAGGTGTCGAAATCGCGCGGCACATAAAGGCGGGTGTTGCGCTTGTAGAGCTTGATGGTGCCATTCTCCTCACGGTGGATTACCGGCAGAATGGGGAACTGCACCGAGGAAAAGGCCGAGGCGATCATGGTCGAACACACGGTGCGGGTCGACAAGCCGATATTGTGCTCGAACAGACTGGAGCGCCAGCGGCGCGGAATAACGCCGTAGGGAAGCAGAAAGCGCGCCAGATCCAGCAGCTGGCGCACATCGTATTCTTGCCCCAGGTGCTTTGCAGCAAAGGCCAGCACCCGTCCCGCATCCGTGCGCGACAGGCCTGCCGGGCGGCAGATTCGCACATGCTCACCGGCATACTTCTTCAGCGGGGAAATGACCGTACCCTCGCCCAGCAGCGGCTCGATGATAAGCTGGTCCGAGGGATCGCCATCGTACAACCAGCTCACATGCTCGCGTACGCTCTCGTCTTCGATATCGTGTAATCGGCCCAGATACAGCGCCGAGTGCGTCCACTGGCTCTGGGTAATGGTCTTGATCACCTCGCTGACTCGCGCCCGCCCCTCCACCAGCAGCACATCGCAGGGGCGGATCTCAAAACCCAGGCGTTCAAAATCACATTGCGGCACGCCTGATGGCCCATCCTCACGGATGAGCCAATCGATGATCTTCCTGCCAAGCCAGCTAAACGGATTCACGCCAATATTCAGTTTTTACCATCAAGTCTTCGCCATCATAGTTACTTATCCATAGATAACAACAATCTGCCTTTCGATTAAGCATAGTTTGCGAAAGCGGTGTTTTCATGTCGGTGAGAAATAACCAGGAAGAAAAGCGGGATCTGGGTCACGCTGGGGCTGGAGGCTGGAGGCTTACAAGCCAGCACGGCACCACAACGACCACCCCTCAAGCCTCATGCCTGCAGCCTCAAGCCTCAAGCCTCAACTAAGCTATAATCCCCCGCCCATCCCAGCCGGATATCCCATGACTGAAATCCTCACCCAGGCCGCTCTGCTGATTCTCGCCGGCACCCTGTGGAATGCCTTCCGCATTGGCGGGCAGGAGCCGCAACTGGTGCGCCGCGCTATCGGCGACCTGGTCTACTTCCTGCTGCTGCCGGCGCTGGTACTGTCAGTGCTATGGTCGGCGCCGCTGGGACTGGACAGCCTGCGCATCGCAGGCAGCGCCGCCGCGGGCGTGATTGCCGGGCTGCTGCTGGCCGCACTGTGGTACGCCTGGCGCAGTACCCCACGCCATCGCGCCGGGGCCCTGATCCTCGCCGCCGGCTTCCCCAACGCCACCTACCTCGGCCTGCCGGTGCTGGAACACACCTTCGGCCCCTGGGCACGCAGCATCGCCATCCAATACGACCTGTTCGCCTGCACCCCGCTGCTGCTCAGCGTCGGCATCCTGCTGGCGCGCAACTATGGCAATCACGAAGAAACCGGCCCGGTATGGCAGGCCCTGCTGAAAGTCCCGCCACTGTGGGCGGCGCTGGCGGCCATCGCCCTCAACCTCGGCGAGGTACCACGCCCCGAGTGGCTGGGCGGCTTGCTGGAGATGACCGGCAGCGCAGTGATCCCGCTGATGCTGTTCGCCCTCGGCCTCAGCCTGCGCTGGGATCCCGAAGCCGCGCGCCGCCTGCCCACGGTGGTGCCGGTGTTGCTGATCCAACTGGCCCTGACGCCGCTGCTGGTGTGGGGACTGGGTGGGGCCATAGGCCTCACCGGCGACACCCTCGCCGGGGTGGTGCTGGAGGCCGCCATGCCCAGCATGGTGCTGGGGCTGGTGCTGTGCGACCGCTTCGGCCTCGACACCGGCCTCTATGCCGTCACCGTCACCCTCGGCACCGCCCTCAGCCTGCTCACCCTGCCGCTGTGGTCCGGCCTGCTGCTGTAATGGCCCGAAAACAGGGTAAACTACCCACCCGGCATTTACCCGGCAACCATATATGTCGTGTTCAGGGCATCAAGAATGGCCCGGATTAAGCATGGTCACCGGGTTAGCAATGTATAGAGAGCGGAATGCGTATTAACCCCAACGCCCTGACCGGTTTCGGCCTGTTGATCTTCACCCTGCTGTTCACCACCGGCATGGCCACCCACAGCCTGCCGGTCCAGGCCGAATCGCTGTTTTACACTGAAAGTGAAAGCCTGCAACCCCTCACCGTCGACAGCGCCGCCGAACTGGAGGTATTCTTCGACCGGCAAGGCTACCACTGGCCACCGGGCGACCAGGTTCCCGCCATCGCCCTGCAACGCCTGCCGCCGGATTTCACCAACATCCGTAACAGCACCGCCCGCAAGCACCTGTTCCTGCGCGCCCTGCTGCCCATCGTGCTGGCGGAAAACCGCCGCCTGCGCGAACAACGCCAGCTGGTGCTGCTGCTACTGGACAATCCACCTCTGGCGAATGGAAAACTGGAAAAATGGCTGACCGAAACGGCCCGCAAATACCGCATCCGCGGCGACCTGCGCACGATAGAGAATCGTGTCGAGCTACTGAAGAGACTGGACGAAATCCCCACCGCACTGACCCTGGCCCAGGCCGCCCTCGAATCCGGCTGGGGCACCTCCCGCTTCGCCCTGGAGGGCAACAGCCTGTTCGGCCAGTGGACCTACAAAAAGACCGGCGGCCTGACTCCGCAAGACCGCGCCGAAGACGCCACCCACTCGGTCAAGGCCTTCCCCAACCTGCAGGCCTCGGTACATGCCTACCTGCATAACCTCAACATCGGCCACGCCTACGAAGAGCTGCGCGACACCCGCGCCCGCCTGCGCGCCGCCGGCCAGAAACCGGACCCGCTGCCATTGGCCGCCCATTTGCAACGCTACTCACAACGCGGCGAAGACTATGTGCGGGAAGTCCAACGCATGATCACCAGCCGTGACTTCGTCGCCCTGCACCTCGACGGTGTCAGCGAACCGCGCCTGGTAGCATCGAATACGATGGAAAACCAGGAATCGTAGCAGCGGGCCATGCCTGCGATGAACCCCGTCCGGATGGGGAGCCATTAATCTGTGGGAGCGGCTTCAGCCGCGAAGAAAGCCGGAACACCATTCGCGGCTGAAGCCGCTCCCACAAATTTTCCTGAAGAGCCCTTTATTATTAACCCGGCCATCTAATATGCCGTGTTCAGGACTTCAGTCAGCGTGCTCTGTTGAGCGCGTTGATTTTGCGATTTGCCACATGATGACAAGTCCGGCGCTGAGGCTATCGGAGCGTTCTATCAGCGGGCTATCCATAAAGACGGCATTCGATAACATGTCATAGCGAAGCAGGCCGATGAGTGACAGTTTGTTGAAACGTTTATGGATCACTAGTGTGATCCGGCTGCCACTGTAACCTTTTTCGGCATCGTATGCTGGTCGTGTTGAGAGTGAATCTTCCGTTGATACGTCGTAAAAATAGCCATGATAACGCCGTGTTGCGTAGATGGGGCCCAGTGAAAGTTCCCATCTTGAATGATTGTAGTGGTGTTTTATATTGATGAATGGTGCAAATGTCCAGCCGTGATCAGCGAGAGACAAATCATCTTCATTGATGGAAAAGGCGGCTCGCAGGGGAAGCTCCAATGACAGGTGAGTCTTTTTGTTTTCTGACTGCCATAACCGGTTAATGAGTGATGGGCCGATTTCAAATGTCGGGTCCAGCCGTGCCATCCCCTTGCGGGCGCTATTATCATCCGGACTGGCGGGCAGGCTGGCGGCAAGACTAAAATCGAGTGTGACTGTTTTGGTGGTATAGAGAAATCCTTGTATGCGCCCATCGCCGACCTTGAGGCGTTCGCCTCGATAGATTATTGCGGGAAAGGGGAGCACAAGTGTACTGTCGCTATTGGAGCCACGGTAGTGGGGTAGCCGCATGCCTGCAAGGCCTGCAGAAACCTCCCAGACAGGCAGTTGCCCGGCCCAGGCTAAAGGAGTCGCGATGAATAATTGCAATAATAAAAGATTTTTGAATGGTCCGTTCATCATGTAATCAAGCACCACTTCCATCCTCGTCATGGTGAACCTTTAATGCATATGCCCCATCTGACACGACGGTCTTCACGTTATACTGGAAACCTACTGCATCGAAGATATATTTTTTCAATGTTTTATCGTGGCCTTTGGGAAACCCTTTCTCCTGAAAAAACCATCGCGACAATTTCCCCACCACATGTGATATCAATACCCGTCACCGTCATATTTGCGCTGTCCAATTCGTCGCAAATGCTTTTTTATATCCACAGGAAGCCAAGCAATATAAAGATTATTACCAATGCTCAGGCTGTTGAGATTGGTGGCGTTGCATTGTTTTTCATTGCGCGCCTTCCATGCCCGAAAAACAATCTTTCGATATTTATAAATATGCACTAATGTTTAGTTTACAACCTGACTGTTTTCTTGTTTTTATTTTTGCGCAGAAAAATAAACCATGCCAACCAAAGAAATAGCGACATGGCAATGGCGGTAAAGATCGCCGGCTTTGGGTCACTCAAACTGCTTTGTGATCCGGCATAGACTGCAATAAATGCGTAGGGAATAGTGCCGATGGCGTAATAGAGTAAAAACCGCCGCAACGTAAAGTGGATTTATTTGTGAGGCTGCGGCCAATGCCGACTCGATATCTTCTACGGTCAATATTCCCGTTGTTTTGATCAGAATAAAGGTAGATGCAAAAACAGCCGCCAAGGTCAGTGAAAGTGTGATTAGCTGTCTCATAGCTTGGCCAATATCATCCTGTTTTCATAATGGTGATTTCATTGTCTATGTGATTAAAATCGAAATCATTATCCAGAAAAGTCGGCGTAACCTGTATGCCTGCATTGTTGATGATCACGGAAATGTTCGGGTGGTTGTCGGTGATCTTTCTTATCGTCCTTTCGACATCCATCTTGTTGGCCAGTGAACATCGATTCGGCACATTTTTTGTTCAAGGAAGCGTTTGGCTGCATCGATTTGACAGTGTCAAGTTCCCGTCGGTGTGATTGTTGGCAATAAACTTGACGATGTCAAGATAGGCGTGTAAAAAGCCATCCATGCGTAACCAGCCACAAAAAAAACAACACCACCACGGCAATCTTCGCGAGGCGCTTATTACGGCCGGGGTCGGTCTTTTGAACGAGGGCGGGTTATCGGCCTTGACGCTGCGCAAATGTGCGGCCAGGGCGGGTGTCTCCCACGCCGCGCCCGCTTACCATTTTAAGGGCTTGAACGGTCTTCTGACGGCGATTGCTGCACGAGGATACCAGGCACTTGCCGAAACCATGATCGAAGAGCGTGAGGCCGCCGCCACTGATCCGCATGCGTGCCTTGTGGCCATTTGCAATGGCTACCTGCGGTTCGCGCAGGAGAATGAGGCGTTGTTCGATCTCATGTTCTCGGCGAAAGAGCTTTGCTACGATGACCCCGAACTGCAGCGAGAATCGGCGCTTGCCCGTCAGGTGCTTCACGAGGGTTGCGCGCCGTTTAAACACGGCTCAGCCGGAAATGAAGGCACAGAAATTATGATCTGGGCACTGGTTCATGGCTTTGCGGGTATTTTGCGCAAACGCCGAGTCCGACCCGATCATCACCCCGCCAATAACATTCGCTTTGAGGACATCCTGCCTCACCTCGAATGCGTTTAAAGGGCTCCATGATGCGACTCCGTACAAATGTTGAGGTGGGGGGGAATACTGGCGGTTTTATTCTGCGCCAGGATGTTGGAGTATGTGCGCATGCAAATGGGCCGGAATTGGTAGCAGTAGGGCAGGCGGCAGGCGGTGGCGGTAATTTTCTCGTTGCCGCACGCGGCTGGCGACATCCGGCCTGGGTGGATAATTTTTACCCCCAGGGTCTGCCGGAAGACTGGCAGCTGTCCTACTATAGCAACGAGTTTCGCGCCGTGGTGGTGCCGGCGGATACATGGGCGAATGCCGATACACTGGAAGTGGCGAGCTGGCAGGAAGACACCGACGAAGCATTCCGGTTTTTTCTCGAAGTAACTGACTTGTACACCGGCTGGGGTGATTTTTCCGCGCGGATTTTTCCGTTGGCGGGGCAGTTCGGTGGCGTACTGCTGCGTCCGGCGCATTACGATGCCGATCTGGGGCAGCTGGCGCCCGCCCTGCAGCAGGCGCAACGCTGGGGGCCGGTGGCGGTGATCCTGCCGCCGGGAATGGAGCCCAGCGAACGGGGTCGGCATCTGTTGGAGGCTGCCGGCGTCAATGCCCATTGGCCCATGGGGGGCGAGCGCCCCCGCTGGTTACCAGGACGGTTGGCGCTGGCGTTGGCCGATGAGACGCCACGCACGCCCCGGCAGTGGCGCGAGGTGGTGGAAAATTGCCTGGGTTTCGGTGTCGATAGCGACACCGTTTTATTGATGATGGAGGGAGAGGCCCCGGATATCGAGGCCCTGCGAGTGACGATGATGATCGCCGACATGCTGCCCGCCACCGAGGCGTTGCGTTGAACACAGAACCATTGAATACGGAACAACCGTCAATGCCGGAAGCCTGGGTGCGCATTCGTGGCCTGCGTTTTACGCGCGGCGAGCAGGTCATCTTTGACGGTATCGACATGGACATTCCGCGTGGCCTGCTAACCGCCATCATGGGTCCCAGCGGCACCGGCAAGACCACCCTGCTGCGCCTCATTGGCGGCCAGCTGCGTGCCGATGCCGGCAGCGTGGAGGTGGCCGGGCAGAATGTCGCCGCGCTGCGCAGTGTTGAGCTGTACCGCCTGCGCAAGCGCATGGGCATGTTGTTTCAGAATGGCGCCCTGCTTACGGATCTGTCGGTGTTCGAGAATGTGGCCTTTCCGCTGCGCGAGCACACTCGTCTGCCGGAACGCATGATCCGCGATTTAGTGCTGATGAAGCTGCACGTGGTGGGCCTGCGCGGTGCGCGCGAGCTGATGCCGGCGCAGCTCTCCGGCGGCATGGCACGACGCGTGGCGCTGGCGCGCGCCATCGCCCTGGACCCACAGATGGTGCTCTTCGACGAGCCGTTTACCGGCCAGGATCCCATTTCGCTGGGTGTGCTGGTGGGCCTGTTGCGCAGCCTTACCGATGCGCTGAGCCTGACGTCAGTGGTGGTGTCGCACGATGTACAGGAAAGCCTGTCCATCGCGGATTATGTATATGTGATTTCCGAAGGCCGGGTGGTGGAGCATGGCACACCGGAGGCGCTGCGGCGGTCCACCTCGCCGTGGGTACAGCAATTCCTGCAGGGTCAGAGCGACGGTCCTGTGCCGTTCCACTATCCGGCGCCCGACTATCGTACCGATCTGCTGGCGGACGGCCCATGATGGGCCTCCTGCAACGCCTGGGCGCGACGACCCTGGGTGTCACCGAACGCATCGGCCGTGGCCACCTGTTCCTGCTGCATGTGCTGGGCGGTTTCCCGGGCCTGCTGCCGCGCTTTGGACTGGTGATGAAACAGATTTACGCCAGCGGCGTCTTATCCCTGTTGATCATCGCCGTATCCGGTTTGTTCGTCGGCATGGTGCTGGCCCTGCAGGGCTACAATACGTTGGTGGACTTCGGTGCGACCGAGTCATTGGGCGTGGTGGTATCGCTGTCGCTGGTGCGCGAACTGGGACCCGTGGTGGGGGCCTTGCTGTTCGCCGGCCGTGCCGGCTCGGCGCTGACCGCCGAGATCGGCCTGATGAAGGCCACGGAACAGCTCTCGGCGATGGAAATGATGGCGGTGGACCCACTGCACCGAGTGGTGGCGCCGCGCCTGTTGGGCGGCATCATCGCCATGCCGTTGCTGGCCGCCATCTTCAGCGCGGTGGGCATCATCGGTGGTTATTTCGTCGCCGTGGGCCTGCTGGGCGTGGATGAGGGCGCCTTCTGGTCACAGATGCAGGCCAAGGTGGACCTGTTCGATGACGTGGCCAATGGTGTCATCAAGAGTGTGGTGTTCGGTTTTGTGGTGACCTGGATCGCGGTGTTCGAGGGCTATGACGCCGTGCCCACCTCCGAGGGGGTGAGCCGCGCCACCACGCGCACCGTGGTGCATGCCTCGCTGGCGGTGCTGGGGCTGGATTTCATATTGACTGCACTGATGTTTGGGGACGACTGATGTGCTCTTTTAAAGGATTAAGTAACGAATGTTGGGGATGAACAAATGATGCAATCGCGCAGTGTGCAGATCTGGGTGGGTCTGTTTGTTATCGCAGGCATGGCGGCGCTGCTGATGTTGGCTATGAAGGTGAGCAATATTCGCGCCTTCAGTGGTGAAAATGGTTATGCAATCAGCGCCAATTTCGAGAACATCGGTAGCCTCAAGGTGCGTTCGCCGGTGACCATAGCCGGGGTGGTGGTGGGCCGGGTGTCGAAAATCGGCTTCGACAGTGAGATCTACGAGGCCGTGGTGACCATGAATATCGACCCGCGCTACGACAACCTCCCCGAAGACACCTCGGCCAGTATTTTCACCTCCGGCCTGCTCGGTGAGCAATACATCGGCCTGGAGGCCGGTGGTGCGGAAAGCTATCTGCATGATGGTGACCGCATCCAGCTGACCCAGTCGGCGATCGTGCTGGAGCAACTCATCGGCCAGTTCCTGGTCAGCCAGGCGGATAAATAACATGGTATCCCGGCTGGCTCTGTTTCTGGTGCTCGCCCTGCTGCCCCTCTCTCAGGGCCAGGCCGAGACCGTGGTGCTGGATTTGCAGCAGGCGGTTGATCGAGCCCTGCAGGTGGACCCGCGCATCACCGAGAAAGAGCGCCATGTGGATCTGGCGCGCGCCCAGCTGCGTGAGGTGCGCGGCGCCGATGGCTGGAGCCTGAATATGAACACCTTCCTGGGTTTTGCGCCCAAGGTACGTGGTGGTGTTTTCGAGACCACCAATGCAGACGGCACGAAAAGCATTGGTGTTGCCTCGGATGCCTTCGATATCAACGGTCTGTCACCGTGGTATTACCTGGAAATGAGGCTCGTCAAGCCGCTGCACACCTTCGGTAAGATCACACACTATTCCAAGGCCGCGGCGGGCAATATTCAGGTCAAGCGCGGTGATATCCAGCTGGCGCGCGCTCAGACTCGCATGGATATTGCCAAGGCCTACTACGGTTATCTGGCGGCGCGCGACAGCCGGCGGATGCTCGACGATATGCTCGACAAGCTGCAGGCCGCACTCGACCTGTTGCAGGGCTGGCTGGACGACGATGAAGGTGACGCCAAGCAGTCCAACCTGTTCGCCCTGCAGACCGGTATGGCGCTGATCAGGCGCTATCAGGCCGAGGCGCAGGGCTATGAGCGCATCGCCCTGGAAGGCCTGCGCATCCTCACCGGCGTGGGTTCGGGCAATGAAGTCCAGGTGGCGGACAAACGCCTCAAGCCGCTGCCCCTGCCGGAGGGTGGCCTGAAAGAGTTGACCGCCCAGGCCATGACACGTCGACCCGAGGTGCGGCAACTGGCGGCGGGGCTGGATGCACGCCGGGAATACATGCTGGCCAAGCGCAGCGAGTCCCTGCCCAATATCTATGCCGGACTGGCGGGCTCCATTTCCTATGCGCCGGGGCGCAAGGATTTTACCGATGTCAGTATCTACGACCCTTTTTACTTTGCCGGTATGACACCCGTTATCGGTATCAAGTGGGACTGGAACAGCGGCCGTCAACCGGCGCAGGTGGCGCAGGCCAAGGCCCAGCTGGATGCTACCCTGGCGTTGCGGGATAAAGCGCGTATGGGCATTCCCTTTCAGGTCGCCGGGCAGTACCACACCGTGCACAGCCATCATGAGATGGTGCAGCGCCTGTATGAGGGCAGTCGCTCGGGGCGTCGCTGGCTGATCAGCGTCTATGCGGATTTCGAGGCCGGCGTGGAAGAGACGGACAACCTGGTCGCGGCCTTTCAGGGCTATATGGTGGCCTATGGTGATTACCTCAAGGTGGTGAACGCCTACAACATGCATGTTGAACGCCTGCGGGTGGTGACAGGGGATATTCAATGAAACGGATGATGTTTTGGCGCAGAGTCGGCCGGATGGTGCTGTTGTCGATGCTGCTGTGGCTACCGCTGCCACTGATGGCGGCCCAGTCTCCGCAGGAGCTGGTGATAGAAACCACAGACAGGATCATCAAGGCCCTCAAGGCTGAGCAGGAGGAGATCAAGAAGAATCCCGCACGACTGTATGAAATCGTCGACAAGATCGTCCTGCCACATTTTGATTTCCGCCGCATGTCCAGCTGGGTGCTGGGCAAGCACTGGCGCAAGGCCAGTCCAGCCGAGCGCGAGCAGTTTGTGAAGGAATTTCGTGCCCTGCTGGTGCGTACCTATGCTGCAGCCCTGAATGACAATTACGACCAGAAGATCGACTTTCTGCCGTTGCGTGCCAAAAAAGATGCCACGGAGGTGACCGTACGCACCGAAGTGCAGCTGGAGTCCGGTTTCCCCATACCCATCAATTACCGCATGTATCGCACCGAGAAGGGTGAATGGCTGGTGTTCGATGTGAACATCGATGGTGTCAGTCTGGTGACTAATTACCGGAGTTCCTTCTCCAAGGAAATCCGCAAGGGTGGACTGCCCAAGCTCATCGCCAGACTCACCGAACGCAACCAGCGGGCGATGCATGACTGAGGCACGTCTCGAAGCGGTCTCTCCCGGCCACTACCGGCTTATGGGCGAGCTGAATTTCGACAGCGTGCCAGTGCTGGCGGAGCGCGGTGGAGAGCTGTTCCGTGACTCTGGCGAGGTGTGGGTGAGCCTGGAGGGCGTCGCCCGCGCCGACAGCGCCGGCCTCGCCCTGCTGGTCGACTGGCTGCGCGAGGCCCGACGCCGCGAGCGCCGCATTAGTTTCACCGGTGTTCCGTCTCAGTTGCTGGCGCTGGCCCGGGTCAGCGGCGTCGATGAGCTGTTGCTGCTCGACGATCAATAGCCACACACCACGCCTGCCGGGGCGGTGACAGCCTGCCCTTTTTCGCCAGAGACTCCTATGACCACCGCCATTTCTATCCAGCAGGTGCACAAGCGCTTTGCTTCCCTGCAGGCCCTCAAGGGCATCTCGATGGAGGTGCCGCAGGGTTCCTTCTTTGGCCTGCTGGGCCCCAACGGCGCCGGCAAATCCACCCTGATCAGCATCATGGCCGGGCTGGCGCGGGCCGATGCGGGCGCCATCAGCATCATGGGGCACGACGTGGTGTCGGCCTGGCGCCAGTCCCGACATGTCCTTGGCGTGGTGCCCCAGGAACTGGTCTACGATCCCTTCTTTTCCGTGCGCGAGGTGCTGCGCCTGCAGTCGGGTTACTTCGGCCTGGGACGCGGCAACGACGCCTGGATCGAGGAACTGCTGGAGACCTTGTCCCTGTCGGACAAGGCCGATACCAATCTACAGGAGCTCTCCGGCGGCATGAAGCGCCGGGTGCTCATCGCCCAGGCCCTGGTGCATCGTCCCGAGGTGGTGGTGCTCGACGAGCCCACCGCCGGTGTCGACGTAGAGCTGCGCCAGTCCCTGTGGCGCTTCGCCCGCCGCCTGCACCGCGAGGGCCACACCATCCTGCTCACCACCCACTATCTGGAAGAGGCCGAGTCCCTGTGCGACGAGATCGCCATCCTCAACCACGGTGAGGTGGTGACCCGGGACAGCAAACAGGCGCTGCTGGCACGCTATCCCTGGCGCACCCTGCACATCACCGTGGACAGCTCGACCTTTCAGCTGCCGGAGGCACTGGTGTCCCTGCTGACGGATGCCGATGACAACTGCCTCACCTTCCGTCTGCACCGTGAGCGGGACACCATTGGCGAGGTGCTGGCGGCGTTGCAATCAGCGGGTCTCACGGTGGTGGATCTGAGCACCGAGGAGGTCGGGCTGGAGGAGGTCTTCCTGCATCTCACCGGTCAGTCGAGGGGTATCGTATGAATGCCGGTTTCAACGCCCGCGGTTTTTATACCCTGTTCGCCAAGGAGGTGCGGCGCTTCCTCAAGGTGACGGTGCAGACCGTGCTCACGCCCATGGTCACAGCGCTGCTGTATCTGTTGGTGTTCGGTCAGGCGCTGGAGGCCCATGTCGAGGTGTATGAGGGAGTCAGTTACTCGGCCTTTCTGGTTCCCGGCCTGATGATGATGTCCATTATTCAGAATGCCTTCGCCAACAGCTCCTCCAGCATCATTCAGTCGAAGATGACCGGCAACCTGGTGTTTGTGCTGCTGGCGCCTATCTCCAGCCTGGAATTCTTCGCCGCCTTCGTGCTTGCTGCGGTGGTGCGCGGCCTGCTGGTGGCACTGGCGGTGTATGGGGTGTCGGTGCTGTTCATCGACCTGCCCCTGGCCCATCCCTGGGCGATTGCCGTGTTTGCGGTGATCGGCAGTGCCACCCTCGGCGCGCTGGGGGTGATCGCCGGCATCTGGGCCGACAAATACGACCAGCTGGCCGGCTTCCAGAATTTCTTCATTCTGCCTCTGTCCTTCCTCAGCGGGGTGTTCTATTCCATCCATGCCCTGCCGGGAGTATGGCAGCAGATCTCGCACTTTAACCCCTTCTTTTATCTCATCGACGGCTTCCGTTGGGGCTTCTTTGGCCAGGGAGATGCCAGCGTGGTGATAAGCCTGTCGGTGTCACTAGGGTTTCTGCTTATGCTCAGCGGACTGGGCCTGTATCTGTTGCTCAAGGGTTACAAAATAAGGCGCTAGGCGGTATCCTACGCGCCTGATTAATGGCGGCTTTACGCCGTTCGGCAACCTGTTACGGGTGAAATGAAAGAATAATGGAAAACAGCGAAGTCAAAAAACTGATCGCGGACGCCCTGCCCGGCGCCGAGGTCACCGTCACCGGTGGAGACGGTCACTACGAGGCACGGGTGATCTGGTCGGAATTCGACGGCAAGCTACCCGTGGCACGGCAGAAAATGGTCTATGCGACCCTGGGTGAGCACATCACCAGCGGCGCGCTGCATGCCCTGACCATCAAGGCCTATACCCCGGAACAGTGGGCGCAGGCCAGCAAATTTCAGGTGGGTTCCGCCTGACGGACGGTCGCATAATGAATTCTGGCCACCTTTCCGGTGGCCTTTTATTTTGAGAATCTGGCAACAGGCAACATGGATAAACTGATCATCACGGGTGGCGCCGGTCTGGAAGGCGAGATTCGTATCTCCGGCGCTAAGAACGCCGCCCTGCCCATCCTCGCCGCGACCCTGCTGGCCGATAGCCCCATGACCGTGGGCAACGTGCCGCATCTGCAGGACATCACCACCACCATGGAGCTGCTCGGCGCCATGGGTGTGCGTCTGGTGATTGACGAGAAGTTGGCCATCGAGTCCGACACTTCCACCCTGCAGCACTGCGTCGCGCCCTATGAGCTGGTGAAAACCATGCGCGCCTCTATTCTGGTGCTGGGACCGTTGCTGGCGCGCTTTGGCGAAGCCGACGTCTCCCTGCCCGGCGGTTGCGCCATCGGCAGCCGGCCGGTGAATCTGCACATCGACGGCCTACGCGCCATGGGTGCCGATATCTCGGTGGAGAACGGCTACATCAAGGCCAAGGCGGATCGCCTCAAGGGCGCCACCATCGTGCTCGATATCGTCACCGTCACCGGCACCGAGAACCTGATGATGGCCGCAGCACTGGCCGATGGCACGACGATTCTGGAGAATGCCGCACGCGAGCCGGAGGTGGTGGATCTGGCCGACTGCCTCAATGCCATGGGCGCGAAGATCAGCGGCGCCGGCACCTCCGCTATCACCATTGAGGGCGTAGAGCGCCTGCACGGTGTGCACTACAACGTGTTGCCCGACCGCATCGAGGCCGGCACCTATCTGGTAGCGGCAGCGATCACCGGCGGACGCATCAAGATCAAGGATGTACAGCCGGCGGCGCTGGATGCGGTGCTGGCCAAGCTGCGCGAGGCCGGTGCCGAGATCGACACCGGCGAGGACTGGATCAGTCTCGACATGCAGGGCCGACGTCCCAGGGCTGTGAGTGTGCACACCGCACCCTATCCCGCCTTCCCCACCGACATGCAGGCCCAGTTCACCGCCCTCAACGCGGTGGCCGAGGGCACCAGTGTGATCACCGAAACCGTCTTCGAGAACCGCTTCATGCATGTGCAGGAGCTGGAACGCATGGGCGCCGAGATCCGTCTCGAGGGCAACACCGCCATCGTCAGCGGCGTCGGGCGTCTCACCGGTGCGCCGGTGATGGCCACCGATCTACGCGCTTCTGCCAGTCTGGTGTTGGCCGGCCTGGTGGCCGATGGCGACACCGAGGTGCAGCGCATCTACCACATCGACCGTGGCTACGAGCGCATCGAGGAAAAGCTGGCCCTGCTGGGGGCGAAGATCCGCCGCGTGCCGGAATGAGGGGCGGTATCTGGCCGTATGTAGTAACTAAATAACTGTGGGAGCGGCTTCAGCCGCGATAGCTGTAGCAACAATGCTTCGCGGCTGAAGCCGCTCCCACAGGGTGACTTGTCATTGGGTGTATTGACATCGAACTATGAGTGAATCCAAAAACAACGCGCTGGTGATTGCCCTTTCCAAGGGGCGTATCTTCAAGGAGACCCTGCCGCTGCTGGCGCATGCCGGCATCGAGCCGGTGGACGACCCCGAGTCCAGCCGCAAGCTGATCCTCGACACCAGCCGCGATGACGTGAAGCTGCTGATCCTGCGTGCCACCGACGTGCCCACCTTCGTGCAGTACGGCGCCGCCGACCTCGGTGTGGCGGGCAAGGACGTGCTCATGGAGCACGGCGGCGAGGGCCTGTACGAGCCCGTTGATCTCAACATCGCCCGCTGCCGGCTGATGACCGCCGGGCGTGTGGACGACAGCGGCGTCAATGGCCGTCGCCTGCGCGTGGCCACCAAGTTCGTCAATTGCACACGGCGTTTCTATGCCGAACGCGGCGAACAGGTGGAGATCATCAAGCTCTACGGCTCCATGGAGCTGGCGCCGCTGGTGGGCCTGGCCGACCGCATCGTCGACGTGGTGGACACCGGCAACACCCTGCGCGCCAATGGCCTCGAACCGCTGGAACACATCGCCGATATCAGTTCGCGCTTGATTGTCAACAAGGCTGCGATGAAGATGAAGCACGAGCGCGTCAAGGCCGTCATCGACGACATCGCCGAGGCGGTGGCACAGCGGGGGTGATTGCGCAGTTTTTTTAGGATGCGGGATTTCAACGCAAAGATCGCAAAGGCGCAAAGGCCGCAAAGAAAAGATTGAAGATTGTTGGGCCGGTCATTTTTCCGTGCTCCGCCAAATGCCAGAATGACGCCGGGTTTTTACAACAAAATACCTTTGCGTTCTTTGCGCCTTTGCGATCTTTGCGTTAATCACACAGACTCCACCAACACCACAGAACCAAGATCATGAACATTACACGCCTCGACACCACCACCGACGACTTCTGGCCCCGTCTCGAAAAGATGCTCGCCTGGGAGGGCGTCTCCGACGACGCCGTCAACGACATCGTCAAGGAGATCATCCAGGCCATCCGCAGCCGCGGCGACGCCGCGCTGGTGGAATACACCAACCGCTTTGACCGTATGTCGGTGGGCGGCATGGCCGAGCTGGAGATCGCCGGCGAGCGCCTGCAGGCGGCCCTGGACGGTCTGCCTGCGGAGCAACGCAGCGCCCTGGAGCTGGCTGCCGAGCGGGTGCGCCGCTACCACCAGCGTCAGCGGCAGGAGAGCTGGAGCTACCGCGAGGACGACGGCACCCTGTTGGGCCAGCAGGTGACACCGCTGGACCGCGTCGGCCTGTACGTACCCGGTGGCAAGGCGGCCTATCCTTCCTCGGTGCTGATGAATGCCATCCCCGCCAAGGTGGCCGGTGTCGAAGAACTGATCATGGTGGTGCCGACCCCGGACGGCGAGGTCAACCAACTGGTGCTGGCCGCCGCCGCCGTGTGCGGCGTGGATCGTGTGTTCTCCGTGGGTGGGGCTCAAGCAGTCGCTGCCCTGGCCTATGGCACCGAGACGGTGCCGCAGGTGGACAAGGTGGTTGGTCCCGGCAATATCTATGTCGCCACCGCCAAGCGCTACGTCTACGGCACCGTGGGCATCGACATGATCGCCGGGCCGTCGGAGATTCTGGTGATCTGCGACGGCGACACGGATCCCGACTGGATCGCCATGGATCTGTTTTCGCAGGCCGAGCACGACGAGGATGCCCAGTCGATCCTCGTCTCGCCCGACGCCGGTTTCATCGAACGCGTCGCCGCCCGCATCGAAAAGCTGCTGCCGACCATGGATCGCGCCGAAATCATCCGCAAGTCGCTGGGTGATCGTGGTGCCCTGATTCACGTGCGCGACATGGACGAGGCCATCGAGGTGGCCAACTTCATCGCCCCCGAGCACCTGGAGTTATCGGTGGCGGATCCCGAGGCGCTGGTGCCGCGCGTCAAGCACGCCGGCGCCATCTTCATGGGCCGCTATACCGCCGAGGCCCTGGGCGACTACTGTGCCGGCCCCAATCACGTGCTGCCGACGTCGCGTACGGCGCGTTTCTCCTCACCGCTGGGCGTATACGACTTCCAGAAGCGTTCCAGCCTGATCTTCTGCTCCGCTGACGGCGCCTCCGAGCTGGGCAAGACCGCCTCCACCCTGGCGCGCGGCGAGGGCCTCGACGCCCATGCACGCTCGGCGGAATACCGGATTAAGGATTGACCGTGACCTGGCAGTTCAACGCAAAGATCGCAAAGGCACAAAGAGCGCAAAGCTTTTTCAATAAAAAAGGTTTTTCCTTTGCGTCCTCTGCACCTTTGCGCCCTTTGCGTTAATAACACCATGTCCGACAAAATCACCGACTGGATCCGCCCCGGAATCCGCGCCCTGTCCGCCTACCACGTGCCGGATGCGGGCGAGTGCATTAAGCTGGATGCCATGGAAAACCCCTACACTTGGCCCGAAGAGATGGTCGACGCCTGGCTGCAACGCCTGCGCGGCGCGGCGTTGAACCGCTATCCCGACCCCGCCGCGCACGCCCTCAGTGAGCGCCTGCGCGAGGCCATGGCGGTGCCCGAGGGGCAGGCGCTGATGCTGGGCAACGGCTCCGACGAGATCATCCAGATCATCGCCCAGGCGGTGGCCGCACCCGGCCGCGTGATCATGGCCCCGGAGCCCAGCTTCGTCATGTACCGCATGATCGCTACCTTCTGTGGTATGGAGTACGTCGGCGTGCCGCTGCGTGAGGATTTCAGCCTCGACCTCGATGCCATGCTCGCCGCCATTGCCAAACACCCGCCGGCGGTGATCTTTCTCGCCTATCCCAACAACCCCACCGGCAACCTGTTCGACGCCGATGACGTGCGCGCCGTGATTGAGGCCGCTCCCGGCCTGGTGGTGGTGGACGAGGCCTACCACGCCTTCGCCGATGCCAGCTTCATGCTGCGCCTGGGCGAGTCCGACAACCTGCTGGTGATGCGCACCGTGTCGAAGATGGGCCTGGCCGGCCTGCGCCTCGGCCTGCTGGCCGGGCCAGGCGCCTGGCTGGCCGAGTTCGACAAGGTACGCCTGCCTTACAACATCAACGTGCTGACACAAGTGAGCGCTGACTTTGCGCTGGAAAATATTGGCGTGCTGGAGGCACAGACCGCGCAGATCACCGCCGACCGCGAGACCCTGTGGCAGGCGCTGGCGGCGATGCCGGGCGTCGCACCCTTTCCCAGTCGCGCCAATTTCATCCTGTTCCGCGTCGAGGCCGATGCCGACACCGTGTTCACCTCGCTGAAGGCGAATGGGGTATTGATCAAGAATCTCAACCCCGCTGGCGGTCCACTGGCCGGTTGCCTGCGCGTCACTGTCGGCCGGCCGGAAGAAAACAGCGCCTTTCTGCAAGCCCTTCATTCAGCTATCGCTTGACGGTATGCTCTATAGTTCACAGGGGCTGTCAAAATGATTGCTAACGCCCCCTAGCAGGAGACTTCCCCCATGGCTGACCGCAAGGCCACAGTAAAGCGCGACACGCTGGAGACGCAGATCAGCGTCAGCGTTAATCTCGACGGCACCGGCACATCGAAGCTGGACACCGGCGTACCCTTCTTCGATCACATGCTGGACCAAGTGGCGCGCCACGGTCTTATCGATCTCGACATTCAGGCCAGGGGCGATCTCGACATCGACGCCCACCACACGGTGGAAGACGTCGGCATCACCCTCGGCCAGGCCATCGCTCAGGCACTGGGCGACAAGAGGGGCATTACCCGTTACGGCCACGCCTATGTGCCGCTGGATGAGGCCCTGTCGCGCGTGGTGATCGATTTCTCCGGGCGGCCGGGACTGGAAAACCGTGTCGCGTTCCCGCGCGAGCGCGTTGGTGAGTTCGACCTGGAGCTGGTGCATGAGTTCTTTCAGGGCTTCGTCAATCACGCCAACGTCAGCCTGCACCTCGATGCCCTGCAGGGGCGTAATGCGCACCATATTGCCGAGACCGTGTTCAAGGCCTTCGGCCGCGCCCTGCGCATGGCCATGACGCGCGACCCGCGCCTGGGCGACATCCTGCCTTCGACCAAGGGCGCGCTGTAGACGATGAATACCGTTGCAGTTATCGATTACGGCATGGGCAACCTGCATTCGGTGGCCAAGGCGCTGGAACATGTGCCGGGTGGTCACCGGGTGCGGGTGACCTCCGATGCCGCCGAGATCGGTGAAGCCGACCGCGTGGTGCTGCCCGGTGTCGGCGCCATGCGTGACTGCATGGCCGAGCTGGAGAGGCGCGGCCTGGACGCGGTGGTCAGACAGGTGGTGGCCGACCGGCGGCCCCTGCTGGGTGTGTGCGTAGGCATGCAGGCCCTGCTGCAGCGTAGCGCGGAGAACGACGGTGTCGAGTGTCTGGGGGTGTTCGAGGGTACGGTGGAAGCGTTTCCCGATGACCTGAGCGACGCCATCACCGGCGAGCGACTGAAGGTACCGCACATGGGCTGGAACCAGGTCACACAGACCCTGCCGCACCCCCTGTGGACGAATATCCCGCAGGACGCACGTTTCTATTTCGTGCACAGTTACTACGTCCAGCCCGCCGACCCGGAACCCATTGCCGCCTCCACGGTATACGGCTTCCCGTTTGCCTCGGCGCTGGCCAAAGACACGGTGTTTGCGGTGCAGTTCCACCCGGAAAAGAGCCAACACGACGGCCTGCAGCTGTACGCCAATTTTGTTGCCTGGGATGGGCAGGTGTAGCCTATTTTCCCAGAGATTGGCAGTGAATTGTGGGAGCGGCTTTAGCCGCGAAGGTCCCGTTAAACACGGCTTCGCGGCTAAAGCCGCTCCCACAGAAATCGGTTTGATAAAGAAACGAACAACGAGGAAAAGCGCATGCTCCTGATCCCCGCCATCGACCTCAAGGACGGCAAGTGTGTCCGTCTCAAGCAGGGCCGCATGGAAGACGATACGGTCTTTTCCGACGATCCCGTCGCCATGGCGCGCCGCTGGGTGGAGGCCGGCGCGCGCCGCCTGCATCTGGTGGATCTCAACGGCGCCTTCGAGGGCAAGCCGATGAACGCCGACGTGGTGCACGAGATCGTCGAGGCCTTTCCCGACGTGCCGGTGCAGATCGGTGGCGGCATCCGCGATGAAGAGACGGCGGCGACTTATCTGGACGCCGGCGTTGCCTACGTCATCATCGGCACCCGCGCGGTGAAGGCGCCGCACTTCGTCTCCGACCTGTGCCTGAGCTTCCCCGGGCACGTCATCGTCGGCCTCGATGCGAAGGACGGCAAGGTGGCCATCGACGGCTGGTCCAAGCTGTCCCACCACGATGTCATCGATATGGCCCAACATTTCGAGCAGGACGGGGTCGAAGCCATTATCTACACCGACATCTCCCGTGACGGCATGATGAATGGCGTCAATATAGAGGCCACGGTGAAGCTGGCACAGGCTATACACATTCCGGTCATCGCCTCCGGCGGTATCACCAATCTCGACGACATCCGCGCCCTGGCCGTGGTGGCGGATGAGGGCATCACCGGCGCCATTACCGGTCGGGCGATTTACGAGGGCACGCTGGACTTCGTCGAAGGCCAGAAACTGGCGGATGAACTGGCGGCCAAGGGCTAGAATGCACAGCACTGTGGGAGCGGCTTCAGCCGCGATGGCTATATCAGCCCCCATTCGCGGCTGAAGCCGCTCCCACAGAGGATGTTTGATAACCGCCAAGGCCGCAAAGGTGCGCAAGGATGACAGCGATGCCATCACAGATTTTGCTTTGCGTCTCTTCGCGTCCTTTGCTGTTTAATTTTTTTCAGGATGTTCCCTGATCTGGGAGAGACTAACCAATGGGCCTAGCCAAACGCATCATCCCCTGCCTGGACGTGGACAATGGCCGCGTGGTCAAGGGCGTACAGTTCGTCGATATCCGTGACGCCGGCGACCCGGTGGAAGTCGCCAAACGCTATGACGAGCAGGGCGCCGACGAAATCACCTTCCTCGACATCACCGCCAGCTCGGACAATCGCGAGACCATGGTGCACGTGGTGGAAGAAGTCGCCGGCCAAGTGTTCATCCCGCTCACCGTGGGCGGTGGCATCCGTACCGTGGACGACATCCGCCGCATGCTCAACGCCGGTGCCGACAAGGTGGGCATCAACACCGCCGCGGTGCACAACCCCGAATTCGTGCGCGAGGCCGCCGAGCGCTTTGGCTCGCAGTGTATCGTCGTCGCCATCGACGCCAAGCAGGTGGAAGACAACCCGCCGCGCTGGGAGATATTCACCCACGGCGGTCGCAAGCCCACCGGCATCGACGCGGTGGAATGGGCGAAGAAGATGACCGATTACGGCGCCGGCGAGATCCTCCTCACTAGCATGGACCGTGATGGCACCCGGAACGGCTTCGATCTGGCTCTGACCCGCGCCATCAGCGACGCTGTGCGCGTGCCGGTAATCGCCTCCGGCGGCGTAGGCGAGCTGGCGCATCTGGCCGAGGGTGTCACCGAGGGCGGTGCCGATGCGGTGCTGGCGGCGAGTATCTTTCATTTCGGTGAACACACCATCGAGGAGGCCAAGCGCGCCATGGCAAAAAAGGGTGTCGAGGTGCGGTTGTGATGGTGTTCTTGCAACGCACAGGCGTGAAGACGCGCGGCTATCGTGAGTTTCGTGATCACAACGCAAAGGGCGCAAAGGCGCAAAGGGCGCAGAGAAAAACCTTGAAAGATTTCATTCTAGGCCGGTGCATGGACCTTACTGCTGCCAGACATGAATTCCATCATTCTTTTGTATTTATCCCTTTGCGTTCTTTGCGCCTTTGCGCCCTTTGCGTTGAATACTCAATCTCGAAAATCTCTCCGCGCTCTTTCCTCTGCTCTGCACTGGGAGGTGCTACCGCATGAGTGACTGGCTCGATGAGATCAAGTGGGACGCCGACGGCCTGGTGCCGGCGATCGCCCAGGATGCGGAAAGCGGCCGGGTGCTGATGTTCGCGTGGATGAACCGAGAATCCCTGCGCCTGAGCGCGGAGGAAGGCCGGGCGGTATACTGGTCGCGTTCGCGCGCTAAGCTATGGCGCAAGGGCGAGGAGTCCGGCCATGTGCAGAGAATTAAACACATGCGCCTGGACTGCGACGCCGACGTGATTCTGTTGTCTATTGAACAAGTGGGCGGTATCGCCTGCCACACGGGCCGCGAGAGCTGTTTCTACCGCCGCTTCGAAGACGGCCGCTGGGTAGAGGCGGATGCGGTGCTGAAGAACCCGGACGAGATCTACTCATGAGCGACATGTCGCAACAGGACGTGCTGCAACAACTGGCCGAGGTGCTGGAATCACGAAAGGGTGCATCACCCGACAGCTCCTACGTCGCCGGTCTGTACGACAAGGGTCTGGACGCCATTCTGAAGAAGATCGGCGAAGAGGCCACCGAGACCGTAATGGCGGCAAAAGACGGCGATGCCGAAAAGATCGTGTACGAAGTGGCCGATCTGTGGTTTCATTCCATGGTATTGCTGGCTCAGCAGGGATTGGGACCGAAACAAGTGCTGGATGAGTTACAACGGCGTTTTGGTCTCTCCGGTCTGGCGGAGAAGGCACAGAGGAGCAAGTCATGAGCGATTGTCTGTTCTGCAAGATCGCCGCAGGAGAGATCCCCGCCGACATCGTCTTCGAGGACGAACAGGTGGTGGTGTTTCGGGACATCTATCCCAAGGCCGACGTGCATTTGTTGCTGATTCCGCGTCAGCACATCGCCAGTCTCAACGAACTGGAGCCGGCGCATGATGCGCTGATCGCGCACATGATGCGTTTGTTGCCGAAGCTGGCAAGGGATCAGGGGCTGGACGACGGTTATCGTACTATCGTCAATACCGGCCCCAGCGGCGGGCAGGAGATCTTTCATTTGCATCTTCATCTGCTCGGCGGTGGACGCCTGCCGGGTTTTGGGTAATAACATCGCTGGGTAACAACCGGCATCGTTTTGGAGAGTAGAAGGTATGGGAATCAGTATCTGGCAGTTGGTCATTATTCTGGTCATTGTGTTGCTGTTGTTCGGCGCCAAACGGCTGCGCAATGTGGGCGGCGACCTGGGTTCCGCCATCAAGGGCTTCAAGTCGGCGATGAAGGAAGAAGAGAGCAAGCCCGAAGATACCGTGCGTATCGACAAGGGCGCCGACGTGATCGAAGGCGAAGTCGCCTCCAAAGTCACCACCAAGGAACAGGACAAGGTCTGAATTGCCGGGCTGGTTGAGGCGGACGAAAATAAGGCCCCGGGTTTTTTCCGGCACCCTTTTTTGTTGCCGACACTCTCTGGCAGCTCTACGACCCTGTAACACATCATGTTCGATATCGGTTTTTGGGAACTGGGATTGATCGGCGTCGTGGCCCTGTTGGTCATCGGCCCTGAGCGTTTGCCCGGCGTGGCGCGTTCTGCGGGCATGTGGATTGGTCGTGTAAAGCGCTTTGTCAGCACCACCCAGGCCGAAATCACGCAGGAACTCGGCAAGGCCGATGAACTCAAGCGCTTGCTGGAAGAACAGACCAGGATCAAGTCGGCGCACGAAATCATCGAACAGACCGCTAATGAGGTGCGCGAAAGCCTGTCCGTGCCGAGCCTCAAACCGGACTACCTGCTGAAGACAGAAGACAGGGACGACAATGATGAAACCGTGCCGTCGCAGACGGCACACCCCGCGACGGCTGCTTCACCTTCCACGAAGGCCGCACTATCATCCTCCCATGAACCGCTGAAGGCCGACGACGTAAAGCATGACCGATCCGCGTGAGCCGCCGCCGCTATCCGAGCAGCCCTTTGTCAAACACCTGATCGAGCTACGCGACCGCCTGCTACGGGTGGTGCTGGTCATCGTGGTGATTTTTATCGGCCTGTTTCCCTTCGCCAACGATCTTTATCATTTTCTCGCTGAGCCCCTGATGCGCCACATGCCGGCTGGCACCAGCATGATCGCCACCGAGGTGGCCTCGCCCTTCCTCACGCCCTTCAAACTAAGTCTGGTCACGGCCATGTTCGTCGCCGTACCTTTCATCCTTTATCAGGCCTGGGCCTTCATCGCCCCCGGCCTGTATCAGCGTGAGCGTAAGCTGGTATTTCCGCTGTTGTTTTCCAGCACCCTGTTATTTTACGCCGGCATGGCCTTCGCCTATTTCGCCGTCTTCCCGCTGGTGTTCGGTTTTTTGACCGGTGTTGCCCCCGAAGGGGTGGCGGTGATGACCGACATCAGCCGTTACCTCGACTTCGTACTGAAAATGTTCTTCGCCTTTGGCCTTGCCTTCGAGGTACCCATCGCCACCATCCTGGTGGTGTGGAGCGGTATGAGTACTGCCGAGTCCCTGGCCCAAAAGCGCCCTTATATCATCGTCGGCGCCTTTGTCTTCGCCATGTTGCTGACACCACCAGACGTGATTTCGCAGACCCTGCTGGCGGTGCCCATGTGGATACTGTTCGAGCTGGGACTGATTTTCTCCCGCTGGTACACGCGTGACAGCGATGACGAGGTGACGGAAAACAGCATCGGCGGGGCGGCGCCAGCGGCCGCCACGGCAACCACGACTGCCAACACCGCCACCACAGCAGGTGGTGCGGCCACGGTCGCGGCCACGGTGGCCGACGTGGTACCGGCGCAGGATGAGCCCGCCCCAGACTATGGCGAGGACGAAGACGCCAACGACTCCGGACACGGGGAGTACGAACCCCTCACCGGGGAAGAAATGGATGCCGAACTGGATCGCATCGAAACCGAAGAAGCGGCCGCCGACGAAGACAGCACCGGGCATCAGGACAGTGACGACACGAAAAGCGACCCCGATGGGTCCGAGGAGCAAAAGCAATGAGCAGAATGGTGGAATGCGTGGTACTGAAACAGCGAGCCGAGGGCCTGGAAAGCGTCCCGCACCCGGGTGAGCTGGGTCAGCGCATCTACGAAAACGTCTCGCAGGAAGGCTGGAAACAGTGGCTGGAGCGCCTGGCCATGATCATCAACGAGAATGGGCTCAGCACGGCGGATCCGGCCAGCATCCAGATCATTGAAAGCCACATGCGCGGATTTTTCTTCGGTGAAGGCAGCATGGGTGGCACCCCTGACGGCTACCAGGCACCAGGCTCGCCAAAGTAAATCCACCGGCGCGGGCCATGCCCGCGATGGTTTCCCTCCACACCACAGGGTCTGTTGTTTCGTAAATCACGAACTTGTGACACCACAAGACGGTGCGACGAGACAAATCCGCTTAAATCCCGTATTTATGGGTAGCCCGCTGATAGAGCGCTCCGATAGTCTCAGCGCCGGACTTGTCATCATGTGACAAATCGCAAAATCAACGCGCTCAACAGACCACGCTGACTAAATCCCTGAACACGGCATATTGGATGGCCGGGTTAATAATAAATAAACATTATTCAACCCAGTAGATCTCGCGCGCCGTCTGTCGGCCGATCAGCGCCTGAGCGAGACTGCGTGCCTGCACCGCCTTCCCCGGCGCAATCGGTATGCGCCCGGCCATGATCTCCGCCAGCTCCTGCGGCAGCAGCGGCTGACGCTCCGGCTCGGCGTAGCCCTGGGGAAACAGGGGCAGATCCGTGATCGGGTCATACTTGTCACTGGCGCCGACCGTGTGCAGCAACTCGTGGGTAATCACCAGACTGTTGCCTCCCGCAGCGCGGCGACTGGCAAACGCATTCACCATCCCCAGCAGCCCCTTTTGCAAACCCAATGAATGCCCCAGCCGAGGGTGGGCCGCGGGATCGTGATACAACACAAACATCTGAATATCCGCCGGCGGGCCATACTCCCGTGCCACTCGCCAGGCCCAGTAGCGGATCTTCAGGCTCCACGTCACATTACCCAATACACTGCGTTCGGCAGGTGGCTGCGGCGGTTTTTCCGCCAGCACCGGACCCAGCACAATCTCAAAAGGCTTGTTCAGACTCAGGCGGTAGTATTCAGCTTCCTGTTCAAAAAATTTCTCGATATCCGCAAACGTCTCTACACCCAGTTGGGCGATGTAATTTTCCGACACCGCGCTACCATCGCCATTGATGGGGTAGATGGCCACAACCAGTGGCCGATCCCAGTCGGTCGTACGCAGCCAGGTGAGCAGGTTGTTCGCCGACACCGCCAGCAATACCAGCAGCAAAATCAGAATTCGCAACAGGCGGAACTGCCCGCGACCGCTCATTTACGCAGCAACCAAAACAGCAGCGAGAGCAACAAGCTGACAATGATGGAGGTGGTCAGCGGAAAATAAAAACGCATATTACCGCGTTCAATGATGATATCGCCGGGCAGGCGCCCGAGCCCGAGCTTCAGTAGCCAGGGCCACAGCAGGCCCACGGCGAGAAAGAAGATACCCAAACCGATGAACAGGCGCGGAAGATTCATTGCGGCAAACGCTGTGAAAACTGTACGGGGAGCCTGCCGGATTTAGGTAATGGTCTTAACACCATCCGGGGTACCGAGCAGCAACACATCCGCCGGACGCATGGCGAACAGACCGTTGGTGACGATGCCGGCAATGTTATTCAGTGTCTGCTCCAGCTCCACCGGGTTCATGATCTGCAGACCGTGCACATCGAGAATGACATTGCCATTATCGGTAATGAAGCCCTCACGGTAGGCCGGCTGGCCACCCAGCTTCACCAGCTCGCGGGCCACATAACTGCGCGCCATGGGAATCACCTCGATGGGCAGCGGAAATTCGCCCATGATATCCACCAGCTTGGATTCATCGGCGATACAGACAAACTGCTTCGACACAGCGGCAACGATCTTTTCACGCGTCAGCGCGCCGCCGCCGCCCTTCATCAGGTGCAGATACTTGTTGGACTCATCGGCGCCATCCACGTACACATCGATCACGCTCACCATATTCAGCTCTTCCACCGGAATGCCATGCCCCTTGAGACGCTCGGCCGAGGCCTCGGAGCTGGCCACCGTGGTCTCGATCCGGCCCTTGATTTTGGCCAGTTCATCGATGAAATAATTGGCAGTGCTGCCGGTACCCACACCCACCGTCATACCGGGCTTGATGTAGTCGATGGCTGCCTTGGCCACCGCCTGTTTCATTTCGTCTTGATTCATTTTCGTTTCCTGTTTTCCGTTTTATCTATTCAGGTCTGACGGCAGTATACCGCAAGCACCACGCTCTGCGCCTGACAGGCACGAGCCAAGCTGATACCGTTGCGATATGCTTGACCACTACACCAAAAAGATACTCAATGCTCGCGTCTACGAGGTCGCCGACGAGACCCCGCTGGAGCTGGCCGAGACCCTCTCGCTGCGCCTCGGCAACCGCCTGTGGCTGAAGCGCGAGGACCTGCAACCCGTGTTCTCCTTCAAGCTGCGCGGGGCCTACAACAAGATCGCCCGGCTCAGCACGGAACAGCAGCAGCAGGGCGTCATCACCGCCTCCGCCGGCAACCATGCCCAGGGCGTGGCGCTGGCGGCACACAAACTGGGACTGAACGCACTTATCGTGATGCCCAAGACTACGCCGGACATCAAGGTGCAAGCGGTGCAGCGCCTGGGCGCTGAGGTGGTGTTGCACGGCAACACCTACGACGACGCCTGCGAGCATGCGCGCAAACTGGTGGCCAAGCGCAGCATGACCTACATCCCGCCCTACGACGACCCGGACGTGATCGCCGGCCAGGGCACGGTGGCGATGGAGATCCTGCGCCAGCACAGCGGTGGCATCCATGCCATCTTCGTCCCCGTCGGCGGTGGCGGGCTGATTGCCGGTATCGCCGCCTATGTGAAGGCCCTGCGGCCGGAGACCAAGATCATCGGTGTGGAGCCCGACGACGCCCCCTGCCTGTACGAAGCGCTCAAGGCCGGTGAGCGGGTGGTGCTGGATCAGGTCGGTATCTTCGCCGACGGCGTGGCCGTGCGCCAGGTGGGCGAGGAGCCCTTCCGCATCGCCCGCGAGACGGTGGACGAGGTGATCCTGGTCAGTACCGACGAGATTTGCGCCGCCATCAAGGATATCTTCGACGACACCCGCTCCATCGCCGAGCCCGCCGGGGCTCTGGCGGTGGCCGGGGCAAAAAAGTACGTCACCCGCGAAGGCATCATGGACAAAGAACTGGTGGCCATCGACTCCGGCGCCAACATGAACTTCGACCGCCTGCGTCACGTCGCCGAGCGCGCTGAGCTGGGCGAGCGCCGCGAGGCCCTGCTCAGCGTCACCATCCCCGAACGGCCTGGCAGCTTCCGCCGCTTCTGCGAAATGATCGGCCTGCGCGGCATCACCGAATTCAACTACCGCTACGCCGATCCCAGCCAGGCGCACATCTTCGTCGGCGTGCAGATGCACGGCGGCGACACGGAGAAAGACGCTCTGATCCGCGAACTCAGCGAGGCCGACTATTCCGTGTTGGATCTCACCGACAACGAAATGGCCAAGCTGCACATCCGCTATCTGGTGGGTGGCCACAGCCACGGCGCCGACAACGAACGCCTGTTCCGCTTCCAGTTCCCGGAACGCCCCGGCGCCCTGCTGCGCTTCCTGCAGCACATCGGCGGGCGCTGGAACATCAGCCTGTTCCACTACCGCAACCACGGTGCCGCCTACGGCCGCATCCTCTGCGGCATCCAGGTGCCACCGACGGACAGTGACAACTTCCAGTTATTCCTCGACAACCTGGGCTACGAACACTGGGAAGAGACGGACAATCCGGCCTATCGGTTGTTTCTCGGCTGACGGCCTGTGAGGCGAACGTTTATTGCAGACCCGAGCGCCCCCCGACCGTAGGAGCGGTCCCTTGGACCGCGATAGCCATGGCGGGAAAACCCATCGCGGCCTGAGCCTGGTAGCGGTTGATTCACATTCCGCGTGGGCATAGAAAACCTGCCCACCCTTCTACTAGCTTTGCGAAACATCCGCCTTTAACTGCGATTGAAGGGCATCCAAAAGCCTTGCTGCACCCGACTCATCAAGCCCGTGGACAAACATCAGCGTCTTGATCAGCTCGTGCCAGTACACGGGTGGCTTCCAGCCGGCTTCGTGCTCCATCTCTTCCAGGGCGTAGCTTATCTGCCTTAGCCGCGGGAAGACGGCCTCATTTTTTGCCTCGATATCAGATGATGGGTCGATTGCATCCCGCAATACATAGCCTGCAGACTGATTCTGCGTATACTCAGCGGCGTCTGGCCGCCGCATCTCTCCTTGCCCCGTCAGGATCCAGTTGGCGTCGAATCCTCTTCGCGCCAGCTCGGCAATCACTTTGCTACCAGGAACATTCTTATCGCTTTCGTAGCGTTGCCACGATCGTTTTCCGAGCCCAAGCAATGGATCCATTTCTTTCTGTGACACCCCAATAGCCTTTCTGACGCTTTTTAGTCTATCGGATATACCTGTATTCAGTGTCGCACATACATTAATTAAAGTGCGACCCTTATTATTATCGTCAGTCATGATGTCGCATTTTGGTAAAATCCTCTTATATTTCATATAGTTGCTCGTGGAGCGGCCGACAAGAAAAGGAAACGATGTTCCGCGCCATGTCATGCACTGTTTATAGTGTTGACAGGGCACCGTATAGCGTCTATTGTTGGCCGCATGGGTACGCATATACCGTCAAAAAAGCCAGCCTCACTGAAGACCGGCATCCTGCAGATATCGTTGCCAGCGTCCGCAAGACCGGCACGACATTGCGCCGCTTATCCATAGCGCATGAGTACAGCGCCTGAATGGCAAGGCATGCCCTCCATAGGCCATACCCCCGCGCCGAGCAGATGATTGCCGAATGCATCGGCATAAAACCTGAAGATATCTGGCCAAACCGCTACCCGACAGCCAGCCAAATACCGGCCGTAGACACACGCGCAAAAGCGGATCACGCGCACCCAAAAAGTGTAGCACGACACCGAATAGAGGCAATATCTGTAATGAGGGAGAGGCGTAGACAGTGGCCAGGAAGATCAGGGATTCGTTGACGCTCGACCTGTTCGATATACCAACGCCTACACCGCCTCTTGCCGGCAATCTCGACCTTGATGTTGCCTTGCGATATGCCACAGCCTGCGAGGCCGCCCTGATCGGCGAAGCATCGCGGAGGAAAGTCTAATGGCCGCGAAAAAAAACGCCACCAGCCCGTGAGCATTAAGCGCCGTCACCGCCACGTCACTCACCGCGACGCCATCTGGGCCGCCATCCGGGACCTGCGCGAATTCAGCGTCTCCGAGATTGAGGACAAAACCCGCGTCAGCCACGGCAGCATCAAGACCATTATCCTTGGGCTCACCAAGGCCGGCTACCTAAAACGCACAGAACATCATCATCGCGCCAAGGTCGACAATAGATTCGTCGCTAACCGCTGGCAGCTGATCAACGACGTCGGCGTGGACGTACCACGCGTAACACGCGACGGAAAACGCATCACTCGGGGCCTTGCCCGGGAATACATGTGGCGCGCCATGCACATCTTGCGCGATTTCTCGACCAAAGACCTCGCCGCTCAAGCCAGCACCGACGACGTCATCATCAAACACGCCGATGCCAAGAACTACATCAAATATCTACATAAGGCCGGCTATCTGATCACCATCATGCCGGCCAAGTCTGGCAACAAACCCAGCACCAGCACCCAGGCCCGCTACCGCATGCCCGCATCACGCTATACCGGCCCACGTCCGCCAATGATCCAGCGCACCAAACAGGTGTTTGATCCCAATACGGGTGAAGTTGTCTGGCCAAAGCAGGAGGAGAAATAGTGGTTTAGAGAGACAGGCAGGATCAGGCTTGCGCTCTTGTATATGGATCCCGGAAAACACCGTCATTCCGGGCGAAACGAAGTGAAGATCCAGAATCCAGGGTACTTGAAATATCGTACATTCTGGATTCCCGCCTGCGCAGGAATGACGGTATTCCAAGTCTCTCAAGCTTAAGTCAGTACCATTCCCATTTGATCCCGGCTCTCTTCCCGCCAGGATCCCATGCCTTTCCATCATTGAGCAGCTTCCATAATCCAGAGTTCATCGTGCGCATGGTGCACGCTACGGGCAAGTGTAGTGTGCGCCGTGCGCACAATATGGGTAGGCACCTCCCGGTGAATGCCATAACCCTGTAGCAAGCTGAATCGTTTCCTTGGCTTTTCCGCCCAAATCGGATCGCTGATTGGGTTTTACAGGCGCCGCTTCCAGGCGCTGCGATAGGCGATCTCGTCCTTACGAAAGCGCCGAATTCTTGCCGCTGAGAAAAACAGGCGATGCAGCAACGCACCGGCGACGAAACCACCGACATGCGCCCACCAGGCGACGCCACCCACCTCGGCCGATTGGAACAGGGCGGAGGTACCGGACAGAAACTGCATCAGAAACCAGAAGGCAAGGAACAGCGCCGCCGGCAGGGCAAAGATAAACGGATAGAACAGAATGGGGATCATCACCACCACCTGCGCCCGTGGATACATGACGAAATAGGCTCCCAGGACACCGGCAATGGCCCCCGATGCCCCGACCGTGGGCAGGGTGGATTCCGGGTTGACAAAAATCTGCACCAGCGCGGCGATCAGGCCGCAGCTAAGGTAGAAAAGCAGGAAGCGGATGCTGCCCATGCGGTCTTCCACATTGTCGCCGAACAGCCACAGGAACCACATGTTGCCGATGATGTGCATCCAGCCACCGTGCAAGAACATGCTGGTAATAAAGGGCCAGTAATCACCGACGGGAAAGCCCACACTCTGTGCCCACTCGGGGTGAGTGTAACGCGCTGGCACCAGGCCGAAGAGATAGAAGAAGCTCTGTATCTCCCGCTCCGACAGGCGCAGTTCGAAGGCGAAAACCAAAGCACTACTGAAAACCAGAAACCACACGGCGAGGGGCGGGAAGCGCGTTGGGATGGAATCGTGCAGGGGGAACACCGGCCCCTCCTTGTCAGTGACAGCGTCGGATCAACACGAGTGTTGTGTCTCATCTATCGCTGGATTTAGTATAACCTGAATCCGAGGGTTCAGGTATAAGACACTACACTGGATATGAGGGATGCCACCGTCAAGGTCAAGCGTCTGCGGCATCCAGATATCGCCGGCAGACAACTAGTACTCCATCAATATAAACTTGATGGACCACTAGGTAGGGTGCGGCCCCCGCACCAGATGCAGTAACGGTAGTACGGTGATGTTTGCTATTAATTCGACGGTAGATAGAGTCGAGTGTTTTGTCATGGTGCGCACAGCGCATCGCCTAGTCACCATTCAAGCCTGAGACCCGCGGCCAAGCTCCAGACTGTCAAATTTTCCTGGGCGACGGTGGTTTCGTATTGGATGAAGCTGGAAACACCATCGGCAAACGTGGCCGAAGTACCCAGGGCTAACACGTAATAGTTGGAGCTAGGCGCATTGATTTCAAAGCTGAATTGGCTGTTTGGATCAATCAGGAAATATCCTTTCACTTTATCGGCATTGCCTTGAAACTGGTGAAGCCACGAGACATTGACATGGGGCACCAACACACCCCATGAATAGCTGAAGGCATAGCGTAACTGCGCACCCAGGGTGGACACCAACTGAGACACCTGCTGCTCGTTTATAGCGAAGTTATACGAGCCCGCGCTGGTTTCCCGGTATCCATCAATGGTTGTTTTCAGATAGTCCAGGCGTGCATTCAGGTTTGAAGTAAAACCCCGATGCACAAGGTCGTATCCACCGCCAAGGCTTATGGCATAACCTGTACTGTCCGTAGCACTTCTTGCCGTTTCATCCGTGGCGCCAAATACGACGCGCCGCCGCATATCATAATTACTGAGATTAACGACACCAATGGCATCGATGTAGCTGTTATCGGAAGGATAGTAACTGCCATAGAAAGTACCGCTGTAATTTCCCACATCCATGCCGCCTCCCTGGTAGTCGATATCCATGTTCGTTTGTCCATAACCCAAAGCCCAACCCATTAATCCTTTATTGTCAAAACGGTAGTCAGAGCCAATGGTCAAGGCATAGTTATCAAACTCAAACCCGGTTTCATAAATAGTTTCATCTTGTGTGCCGCCACCAATTTTGCCGCTGACAAACCAGCTCCAGTTGTTGTCAAATCCTGAGCCCGCGCTGCCACCGCTGGCATTCCCTGACAACAATTGGTCAAGCATGTCACCCGTGATGGTTTCATTACCAAAGTCAAGAGCCAGTCCGCTGAGCAGCGGAAGATTCTGGCCGCGTCGTAACGAGGCCATACGGCGACTGATATTGGATAACTGCTCCTTGGTCAACTCATCGTTCAAGGCGCTTTGCGCACCGACATTGGTGGGTGACGTAGCATCGATAAATTCACGCAAGTCCTCTGCCGCACCCGAACGGGTTGCAGCACGAAACTGTTCACACAGGTCATCCGTTCTATCCTGATCCAGACAAATATTCGTTAACGTATTGTTTGTGACTACGCCAGGAGAGTTACCTTGATCGGAGATTGCCACACTGCCCACATTGACAGTTATTGTTGCGGTTTCCGTTATATTCTGGTCATTAAGCACCGCATAATTAAAGCGTGCCTGACCCTCGAAATTTTCCGCGGGACGATATTCCACACACAGTAGAGTTTCGTCAGAACATCCGACGACGGTGGCCACCCCTGAATTAGGCTGGACGGGAATCGTGACCACAGGATTGCTGATATTGCTAATACTCTGGGATAAATTGAGTATTATTGTTTGGTTTATGCTGCTTGAAACAGCCACATCTTTCAGCTCGGCATGGGCAGAGACGGGAAACAACATCAAGACCACCAGCACCAGCATCGCGCCAGCATGAGCGTAAGAAGTCAAAGAATAATGGTTAACATTAACCCTGTTTTTATTCACGAAATACAGGTTAACCAGGCATTGTATTTTAGAGGGTTGTATCACGTGATGGCCTGCCTTATTTGATATGCTGCCTCTTTTCCCTGCACCCGGGCTGTCCATTTGTAGCGTGACAATTTCGCTGTAAGCATCGGAAAATCCAACTCAGAGGAGGATTGATTTCAGACATGAATATTAACATTGCAGACGGGACACGCAGGGTATATTTCTGTTAATTGTCAATATTTCACATTAATTGGGCACGTTTCTTTATTTTTTTACACCGTTAATACGTTAGAATTCCCTCGCTGGGACGCTCTGAATGAAGCTTTGTTATCGTTTGTCTTAGCATCAATGGAAAGCACCCTTGGGCATCGGTCATTCTTGCCCTCACCCAACGACTTACCCTAACAAGCAAGGCCGCTGTCATGTTCCTGAACCCCCTCCCTGCCTCCCTGTTCTCCCGCTATCGCTTTTTTCTGCTGTTACTGGCCACCGTACTGCTCAGCGCCTGCGGGGATAACGGCAACCAGGACGCTGGCGGGGCAGGTGCGCGCACGGTGCCGCAAAACGTCACACTGACCGCCGGCACGCGGATGAACGAACTGCGCTGGCGCGGGGTGAGCGGGGCCCGGGGTTACACGGTGTATTGGTCCACCGAGCCCGACGTCAACCCGGCCAACGGAACCGCCATTGACACCCAGCGGCCTTACCTCGAGCACCGTGGTCTGGCCAATGACATGCGCTATTATTATGTCATCACCTCCGACACCGGTTTTGGCCAAAGCGCGCCCTCGGCGGTGGTCGAGGGCACGCCGCGTGCGGCGCGCCCGGCCCGCCCCGGCGATCTCGCTCTGCGGGCCGGTAATGGCCGTATCACCCTGCGCTGGGATGCGGTCCCCGGGGCCACCCACTACACCTTGTACTGGCAGGACAGCGCGGGTGTGGATACGGGAGAGAGCCGTGAAGAGAGCCACCGCATCGAGCAGGTCGTCTCCCCGTTCGTGCACCCCGGGCTTGAGAACGGCCGTGACTATTTTTATCGCTTGGTGGCTGAAAACGCCCACGGTGCGAGTGAGGCCTCCGAGGAGCACAGCGCCATGCCTCAGTCGCCACCGCCCAGTGCCCCGGTGATCACCGGGGCCGACGTGGCTGCCGGTGAGGTCACCCTGCAGTGGTGGCATGCCGGTGTGGCCAGCCACTATGAACTGCTCTGGGGCAACACGGATCCCCTCGACGAGACTAACGGGGACACGGCGTCACTGACCCGGGTCACCAGCCCCTATACCCACGCCCCTCTGCTGGATGGGCAAACTTATTATTACCGTGTGCGGACACGCGATGGTGATCGTGTCAGCGCCTTGTCCAATCTCGTGCAGGTCACGCCACCCGGTGACGCGAGTGTAGCGGAGCCCGGCCCGGTGCCGGCGGTGCCCACCGGCCTCACCGTAAGCCTGGAAAACGGCCAGCTCAGCCTGGACTGGCCGCCGGTGGAAGGGGCGCTGGGTTACACCCTGTATTGGACCAACGCCGAGACAGGCGAGGTCAGCACCACGGATGCACGCATCCCCCAGATCCAGCCGCCCTACACCCATAGTCAGCTCAACAACGGCACGCTCTACCGCTACCGCCTCAGCGCCCTCAATGATCACGGCGAGAGTGCCTTGTCCACGGAGGTCAATGGTGTGCCGCAGGTGATTGTCCCCGGCGTCCCGGCCGGGGTGCAGGCCCTGGCGGGCGATGCCTCCATTCTGCTGCGCTGGGACCCGGTGCTGGGGGCCACGGGCTATACTCTGACGGTCAATGATGGCAGCCTCACCACCACGCTCACCAACGTCCGCTCCCCCTACCGGATCACCGATCTCAGCAACGCCACGGCATACCAGCTCCAGCTCCAGGCACAAAACGCCGGGGGCCTGAGCGCGCCCTCAGCGCCGGTGAGCGCCACCCCCCGGGAACCGGTGCCCAATACCCCGGGCGACCTGGTGGCCCGTCCGGGCAATGCCAGCGTACTGCTGCAATGGACAGCGGCGATACCGCAAAATGCCGATGATCCCGCCGAAGCGGTGACCGGCTACCGGGTCTATACCGCCACCCGCCCCGGCGTGCGTCCGGACAACGGCACCCTCATCGACGCCACCCCGACACGCCGCGACGACGGCCGTTGGCAGCTGCGCCACACCGCGCTGCAAAACGGCCAGCGCTATTATTACGTCGTCAGCGCGCAAAACGCCGGTGGTGAAGGCGGCCTGTCACGGGAAGTGTGGGCCCGCCCCCGGGTGCCAGCCCCCGGCGTCCCCGCCGGTCTGTCGGCCGAGGCCGGCGATGGCCAGGTACGGATTGATTTTAGCCCGCCCGACACCCTGTCCGACGACGAAACGGCCACCTATAACCTGTATTGGACCCGGGCCCTCACGGATGAAGGGGGTAATGCCAGCGGAGAACGCAGCCCCACCGAAGTTATCAGCAATGTCCCGCCGGGCTACCGCTTTAGCGATGGCACTAACACCAACGGCACGACCTATTTCTTCCGGGTCTCGGCCGTGAGTAACGGCAATGAGGGCCCCCTATCAGACGAAGTCAGCGCCACACCACGGCTGCCCGTCCCCGGGCAAGCCCCGCAGGCGACCCGGACGCAGGCAGACAGTGGCCGGGTGACCCTGGACTGGGCCCCCGTGGCACAGGCCAGCGGCTATGTGATTTATTGGTCCACCGAACCGAATGTCAGCCCCCGGACCAGCAACCGCCTCCGTGGCGAGACGATACAGCCGGGCTTTGTGCACGACGGGCTTGAAAACGGCCAAAGCTATTTCTACCGCGTGGCCGCCGTCAATGCCGGCGGCGAGGGCAGTCTGTCCGCATTGCTAGCGGCCCAGCCCCAGGTACCGCCCCGGCCACCCCCACCGGTTTTGGCGTACAGCCCGGCGACGGGCAGGTGGTCATTGACTTTGATCGCCTCCCGGATGCTACCGGTTATCGCGTGTTCTGGCACCCGGACATCGAGGCGCCCCTGGCGCAATGGTCCAGCCGTGCCGTCTTGCCGGGTGACAGCCTCACCGACCTGAACAACAACGAGACCCTCTTCTATCGCCTGCAGGCACTCAATGCCGGCGGCGCCGGCCCACTCACCGAACCCGTCAGCGCCACCCCGCAACCCACCCCTCCCGCCACGCCCACCGGCCTGGCCGTGGCCAGCGGCGATGGCGAACTTAGTGTCAGCTGGCATACCCTGCCCGGCCTGCGTTATACCCTGTACTGGAGCGATGACCCTGGGATCGCTCCCGTTGACAGCGGCAACGTCCTTGTTGATGCCCGACCGACCCACCGCCACACCGGGCTCAGCAACAATACCCCCTACCGCTACCAGGTCAGCGCCAGCAACAGCGGCGGAGAAAGCGCCCCCAGCGAACCGCTTCAGGCCACCCCCGCCGGCGTCATGCCCGGCGTCCCCCGGGCGTTCAGCGCCGAGGGCGGGCAGTTTCAAATAACCCTGCGCTGGCAGCCGCCGGCCAATGCCACGGACGACACCCAATACACCCTGTACTGGAGTACCACATCGGGCCAGGGCGCCAACGGCACTGCCATCACCACGGTGAGTTCGCCCTACGTGCACACGCCCCTGGAGAATGATCAACGCTATTACTATGTGATCACCGCCACCACCGACAGCGTCGAAGGTCCCGCCTCGGCCCAGGCCGAAGCCCTGAGCACTGGGGGCGCCGTCCCCGCCCAGCCCCAGGGCGTACAGGGCAGTACCGGTGATGGACGCAACACCCTGCAATGGCAGGCCGTGGCCGACGCCGGGCAGTACACCGTACAATGGTCCACCCAGGCCGACATGAGTGAACCCCAAGGCACGACGGTCAGCACCCCGCCCTTTGTGCACAGCAACCCCCCCGCCAGCACCCTCTACTACCGGGTGATCGCCCACAACGGCAACGGCGACAGCCCCCCCTCGGCCATCGTCAAAATCGTCCAGGACAGTCCCAACCAGGCCCCGCAAATCACCCAGGGGGCCGTGATCGCCGTAACGCTGGATGAAGACAGCAACCCCACCGCCTTTGCCCTGGGCCTCACTGCCACCGACAACGACGGCGATGCCTTGACCTGGTCCATCGCCACCCCGGCCAATCGCGGCAGCGCGCAGATCACCGGCAACAACACCTCGGCCAACGTGGCTTACACCCCGCAGGCCGACGTCAACGGCAGCGATGTGTTTACCGTGCAGGTCAACGACGGCCAGGGCGGCAGTGACAGCATCCAGATCGATGTCAGCATCACCCCGCAGAATGATGCGCCGGCCATCACCAATACCGATCTCGCCCTCAGCCTGACGGAAAACATCACGGCCGTGACTGCTATCACGGTCACGGATATCGACAGCTCGGTGTTTACCTACGCACTCAGTGGTGCGGACAGTGCGCTGTTCAGCATGGCGGGGAACACGCTGAGCTTCACCACCGCGCCCGACTTCGATGCCCCGCAGGACAGCGGCGCCGACAATGTCTACAACGTCAGCGTGACCGCCAACGATGGCAGCAACGACAGTGCGGCCAAGGCCTTTGTCATTACCGTGACCGATGCCAATGACACCGTGCCCGTGATCACCAACACCAACCTCAGCCCCAGTGTTGGCGAAAACACCACCACCGTCACCACCATCACGGTCGCGGACAGCGACAGCACCACGTTCACCTATGCACTCAGTGGTGCCGACAGTGCCTTGTTCAATATGGTGGGGAACACACTGCGCTTCATCGCCGCGCCCGATTTTGAGGCCCCGCAGGACAGTGGCGCCGACAACATCTACAACGTCAGCGTGATTGCCAACGACGGCAGCAACAACAGTGCCGCCAAGGCCTTTGTCATCACCGTGACCGATGCCAATGACTCGGCGCCCGTGATCACCAACACCGACCTCGCCCCCAGCATTGGTGAAAACACCACCACCGTCACCACCATCACGGTCGCGGACAGCGACAGCAGCGCCTTTACCTATGCACTCAGTGGTGCGGACAGTGCTTTATTCAATATGGTGGGGAATGACTTGCGCTTTATCGCCGCGCCCGACTTTGAGACGCCGCAAGACAGTGGCGCCGACAACATCTACAACGTCAGTGTGACCGCCAATGACGGCAGCAATAATAGTGCGGCCAAGGCCTTTGTCATTACCGTGACCGATGCCAATGACGCCGTGCCCGTGATCACCAATACCGATCTCAGCCCGAGCCTGGTGGAAAACACCTCCGCCGTGACTGCAATCACAGTTACGGATACAGACAGCACCGCGTTTACTTACACCCTGAGTGGTGTAGACAGTGTGCTGTTCAGCATGTCGGGGAACACGCTGAGCTTTATCTCCGCGCCCGACTTTGAGGCCCCGCAGGACAGCGGCGCCGACAATGTCTACAACCTCAGCGTGACTGCCAACGACGGCAGCAACGGCAGCGCCGCCAAGGCCTTTGTCATTACCGTGACCGACGCCAATGACATCGTGCCCGTCATCACCAACACCAACCTCAGCCTCAGTGTTGGTGAAAACACCACCACCGTCACCGCCATTACGGTCACGGATAGCGACAGCAGCACATTTACCTATGCACTCAGTGGTGCGGACAGTGCCCTGTTCAGCCTGGCGGGAAACACCCTGCGATTCATCGCCGCGCCCGACTTTGAGACGCCGCAAGACAACGGCGCCGACAACATCTACAACGTCAGCGTGATTGCCAATGACAGCACCAACGACAGCGCCGCCAAGGCCGTCGTCATCACCGTGACCAAGCACAATGACAATACAGCGGTATTTACC
>CAJVYS010000007.1 GCA_913009875.1 uncultured Gammaproteobacteria bacterium
TTCTGATCTGCGAGTATTTGACGCTCGCTAGCGTTTATGCGTTTATTTAGTGTTTTTGGTTGTATGGTTGTATGTTTTGTTTTTGTTTTTTTTTTTTTCAAGCAGAAGACGGCATACGAGATATATCAGTGTGACTGGAGTTCAGACGTGTGCTCTTCCGATCTGCAGGATCGTTTTCGGGTCATTCCCGGCGGCCGTGGAACGGATACGGACAGGCGTCAACCTGTCGTGCTGGCGCCATTGCCGGATGCGCCCGGCGATACGGAAGAAGTGACGACACGCAAGATTCTGCGTCTGGTATTGGCATTTCATCGTTCTCCACGAAGCTTCCCGGGGTTGGACGACTCGACCCAGCCGCTGCCCCGCGGCGTGCGAAATATCCTGCAGTTGGCCGTCTCCGATGACGAGGTGTTGCGGGATTTGCGACAGATTTCCGTGATGGGGATTTCACCCGCCATGCTGCGTGCAGCCGTGCGCTTCTTCGTACGGCGTGTGATGTTTGTTCCGGGTAGCAATGATTACCGTGTGCTGGGTCTGCAGAAGGGCGCCACGCTGACTGAAATTGAAATCAATTACGGTCTGTTGATGCGTTTGTTGCGCCATGACAGTGCCGAAGTCGTCGATAGCGGTGTCAGCCGGATTGGCTCGGCCTATGAACATTTGTGCCGGGGTGAGCAAAGGCCTGTAACCGACAGTGACGATGAGAATCCGGTACTGAGTGACATCCAGGCCATCGACAACATCGGCGACCTGGATCTGGATGTGGCGCCGAAGGTGGAAGACGCCGTCAAGATCTCTATGCCACAGACGGCTGCCGAGCAAAGGGATGCCTACGTTGAGATCGATGAAGGGGGTTCCGGCGCGCTTATTCGCCATGTGATCCTTGTTTCCGGTCTGGTGGTGGTGTTGCTGGTTCTGTATGTCACGCAGATTCGTGACCGGGGCAGTGAGATGCCGGTGAGTGCTCCTGCCGAGCCGGCTCGTCAAATCGTGCCCGAGGATCAACCGCCTGCCACGGCGCCGGCATTGAGTCATGTTGACGAGGGGAATTTGCAGGGCCTTTCGCAGGATCTGGCACTGGGTGAAGATATGCCTGTGGCATCGCAGGAGGTGATTTCTGCTGACGCTGCCAGCGATGCCGGGCAAGCCGTTATTTCTCCCGTGGTGACGGGCAATGAACAGGACGACACACAGCTTGCCTCGTCAGCCAATGTTCAGGCCGAGGAAGAGGCCAGGGCGCAGGCCGCCGCCGAGGCGAAGGCGATTGAAGAGGCCGCGCGTGAAGAGGAAATTGCCCGACAGGAGGCCGCCGCGCGACAGAAAGCGAAGGCAGAGGCGGAAGCGAAGGTCGCTGCTGAAGCTCGGGCTGCTGCCGAGGCGCGTGCCCGTGCCAGGGCTGAAGAGGAAGCCCGGATCCAGGCAGCGAATGAAGCAAAGGCGCGGGCCGAGGCCGAGGCAGAGGCCGATGCGCGTGCCGCGGCGGCTGCCGAACTGGCTGCCAGCGAGAGAAAAGCGGCTCTTCTGAACAAGTCTGAAGCCACGTCCAATGTGGCGACGAAAATGCCTCAGACGGCGGCCGTGGCGCCAGTCATGAGCGCCATTACCGAGGTGGATCTGGTGCAGCTGGTAGGTCAGTTTCTCGCCCACTACGAAAATGGGGATCTGAACGGGATCATGTCCCTGTTTTACAGCAAGGCGCGCACGGATACGCAAACCACGGGGGAGGGTATTCGCGCGGAATACGAAAAAGCCTTCACCACGACGGACAAGCGCAATATGGTCTTCAGTGATCTGAGCTGGAAACGGGATGATACCTTTGCGCGTGGCCGCGGGAAATTCCAGGCGACGATCTTGCCCGCAGGTGCTGGAACCCCCGTTTTGACGTCGGGCAAGGTGACGCTGCAGGTGACGAAGGGGGACGCCGGGTTACAGATTTCCCGTTTGTATTTTTCGGATGTGAAAACCGTTGAGGGTGTTCAGCCGACAGCCAGCAATCCTTCCCTGACGGAGGCAGATCTGAACCCGCTGATGACGGCGCTGGTGACTTACTATGAGGCGGGTGATATCGATGCCTTCATGGACCTGTTTTCCACTGATGCCTCCAGCAATGACCGTTCCACGGTCGCAGGTATTCGCAAGGATTATCAGGGCCTGTTTAAAAGCACTGTGGCACGTCGCATGGAATTGCAGAATCTGCACTGGATTCTGGAAGACGGTATTGCCCGTGGCGAAAGTGATTATCTGGTCGAGGTACAGGCCGAGAAACACGGTGGTGTCGATGTCTACCGGGGCACCTTGTGGGTTCAGGTCGAACCGCGCAACGGTCTGGCGCGCATCGTCCATTTTGCGTTTGTGGAGTAGTTGCGACGCCGCTGTATTTAGCTGATTGGCGCATAGACGAAACGCCCTTTGATCTTCGGATCAAAGGGCGTTCGTCATTATTCAGCTCACCACAGGGACATGCAGTTCACTGAGGAATTGGATGTCTCTCTTGTGCGCACGGCGCACACTACACCTGCTCGTAGCGTGCGCTGTGCACTTGCCGCACCAATCTGTGCCTTCCCTCGCTGTTTATTCCGTCGATGCAGTCTCTGTGTTCTCTGCGCCTCTGTGGTGAATCGTCGCGGGTGTATTTTATACCCGCTGGTTTACAGCGCGTGGATATCGAGACCCAGTGAACGGGCAGCCTCCTCTGCGCCTGGATTGCCAATGACGGCAATGCTGGCGTTTTCTGCACGCAGGTAGGTTTTACCGACATGTTTCAAATCCTCCAGGGTGACCACCAGCAGGCGCCGGCGATAACGCTGACGTTGTTCCGGCGTGCGGCCATGCAACTGGTTGTGGAAGGCGTCCTTGGCTTCGCCGGCGGGTGAGCTGGGTTTGTCCAGTTGGCCGATGATGCCGAGGATGGCCTCTTCCAGCTGGCGGGGTTCGTGTTCCTCGTTGAGCAGCCAGTTTATGGCGTGGTCGAAGTCTTGCAGTGTCTCCTCCAGACGCGGATCACGGTAGGAATAGAAACGGAAGCTGGCGGTGCTGCAATCCTGGCTGGCGCCGCCGCCATAGGCACCACCCTGCTCGCGGATGGTGCGGTGCAGGAAGCCGTTGCGCAGGAAACCTGCCAACACCGTCAGTGGCGCAGCATCGGGGTGTTCCACCGGCACGGTGGGGTAGGCCTTGGCGCAGAAGTTGACGGAGGTGCTGGTGGTCCACAGGGCGTGTACCGTTTCCTGTACCTTGGGCAGGCCGAAGGCTGCGGTGTCCTGTGTGGGTACTGTCGGCCACAGTTCGGTGACATCTTGCTTTATTTTCATCAGGTTTTGTGATTCACCAATCAGCAGGAATTGCTGTGCAGAGGCCATGATTTTCTGGTGTAGTTGTTGTAGTTTTTCCGCCAGTGCGGCGAGATTTTTTGCCTCATCAAGATCATCATCCACGGCTTTCAGTGTCTGGATGCCGAGTAGCCCGGAGTGGCGGTGGCTGAGCGCGGCGGCAGGGCTCATGCCACTGCTGGCGGCCTGCATGGCGAGGCTGTGGCCGCGCCCGGTGACACCCTGTTCGCGGCTGGCACGCAGTTGTGCCATCAGTTCGCGGATGCGCGGTAGTTCGTCGAAGCGTACTTCGTTGAAGGAAGTGCGCAGCAGCTCGGCAAATTCACGGTGATTGCGCGACAGGGCCTTGCCCGAGAAGATCAGATGGCCGGATATGCTTTGCACATCATCGATACGGCCGCGAATGCTGCTGTAGGCGGACAGGCCGCCGCTGACCTGGGTCTGCCAGGCCTGGGCCTCGAGGTAATCACGTTGGCCGCAGCCCAGCTCGGTGAGGCAGTGGGTGTAGTAGGGCAGTACGTCCAGCAGTTCATCATCGAGCTGCGGCAGGCGTACCACGACTTCCTGATAGACCAGGCCGTTGGTGCCCTGCTCGTAGAGGCTGCAGGGGATATCGTTGATGGTGTCGGTCTTGCCCTTGGCGATGGGCATCTCGGCCGGCACGTCTTCCAGTCCAACCTTGGGCAGGATGTCGGCGTCATCTTCCTGCATCTGCCGCTCGACGAGTTGTTGGGCCTGACTGACGATGTGCTGTTTTTCCTCTTCGCTCAGGCTGGCCTTGATGCGCGCCAGACGGGCGCGTTCATCGGCGTCGCGGCGCGTGGCCAGTTCGGTATCCGGCTTCAGGGTCACGCGCACCCGGTGTGGGTTGTCGAGGAACCATTCGCGGATCAGGGCGGGGATGAAGTCCGCGTCACGGATGTCTTCGCGCAGCTGTTCGATGGCCTGATCCAGATCCAGTGCGGCCACCGGGTCGCCGTAGTGAATGGCGGAGGGCAGGGCATCAAGAATCAGCTGCAGGCCGTAAGGATAGTGACCGCCACCGACCTCGCGCTGGGCCAGTTCGAGCTGGTGCAGGGCGGATTCGACGCGTTCCTGCGGCACGCCCTTTTCGGCCACCTCGCGCAGCGTATCCAGGATCAGTTGTTCCACGGCGGCGGTGTGCTCGGGGCGGCTGCCTTCCAGCCCGGCCATGAAACTCATCTCGCGGTTGCTGTTTTCCAGCCCGCACAGGGGCGAGGGGGCGGTGCCCAGGTCGGTGGTTTCCAGGGCACGGCGCAGGGGTGCGGCACCGTCATCCAGCAATACGCCGGACAACAGTTCGGCACGCAGCTCGGCCTGCAGGTCGGTACTGTGGCCCAATAACCAGCCGAGTATGATGTGGGTCTTGTCGCCATCCATCTCGGCCTTTTCCAGGGCATAGGATTCTTCAATGGCGATGGGGGCGTAGTAGCGTTTTTCGTCGTTGACGATGATGCGCTTGTCGGAACGCTGAAAGCGACTCAAGGCCCGTTCTTCGAAGCGCTGCTGATGCTCTGCGGCGGGAATGTCGCCTGCGGTCATCAAAATAGCATTAGACGGATGGTAGTGGGTGCGATAGAACGCCTTCAGTTCTGCATAACTGAGATCGGGGATCTCCTGGGGTTCACCGCCACTGTTGTGGTGATAGGTGGTGGTGGGGAACAGGTATTTGGTCAGGGTCTGCCACAGGGTGCTCACCGGTGAACTCATGGCGCCCTTCATTTCATTGAATACCACCCCCTTGAATAGCAGTTCCGTATCGGGATTGTCGGCCTCGACGAATTCCAGTCGGTGGCCTTCCTGGGCGAAATCCAGTTCGTGCAGGGTGGAGAAGAACACTGCGTCCAGATACACGTCCATCAGATTGAAAAAGTCTTTGCGATTCTGGCTGGCGAAGGGATAAGCGGTCCAGTCGCTGCTGGTGAAGGCATTCATGAAGGTATTCAGTGAGCGGCGGATCATCATGAAGAAGGGATCGCGTACCGGGTAGTGCTCACTGCCACAGAGGGCGGTGTGTTCGAGGATGTGGGCGACGCCGGTGGAATCCGTGGGCACCGTGCGCAGGGCGACGAGAAACACATTTTCGCTGCTGTCCGAGGACAGATGGTAGTGCTTGGCGCCGGTTTCGCGGTGTTCGTATTCCTCCACTGTGAGGTTGAGGGACTTGATGGGCTGGCTGCGCAGATGCTGGAATGCGGGGTGGTGCTTTGGACTGGTCATGCGTGGTGGTTTCTCATGTTTGGAACATCGTTGGGATGGTCGCCGGGAAAGGGCGGCATTTTACCGTGATTTCTGTTTTGCCACAGCCTGCGTCGACGACAGTGCGGTACGCCGGGGCGAAACGCTGTTGAGCAGTTTGGCGTAGGCCATCAGCCAGGCCCATTCCTGTTTGATGGCATGCGGATCGACATCCAGTGGATTGAGCATGAACAGGTCGTCGATGACGTATTGCATCGACAGTAAAACGGCGGAGCCGGGTATCTGTGACAGGGCCTCCGTGGCGTCGGCCTTGCGGGTGAATTTCCGCGCCAGCTTGAGGTCTTTGCCCATCTGCCGCAGTTCCTGCATCTTCAGTACGCTGAGGCGCTGCTGCAGGGGGATCTGCCGGCCTCTTGAGGCGATGCCGGATTTGGCCAGTGTCTCAAACAGCGTGCGGTCGGTGTCGAAGGGCGGCACATGCAGGGTAACGCCGCTTTTGCGTGAACTGTAGAGGGCGAAGTGGGGCAGGAAGGCATGGCCACCAAAGCGGGCCATGAGTGCGCGGTCAATGTGGCGCGGCTGGCGTGGGTCGCGGTTGAGCAGCAGATTGCGTTCGGTGGTGCTGAGGGCGCCGATGCGCATGCCCGCTGGCGGTGTCGGCAGACTGGCGGCGGTCACGGCGTCGGGGGCGTTGCAAAACTGTTCGAACAGGTGCTGCAGATAACGGTCCAGTTCTTGGATGACGGGTCGATTGAAGGCGAGGAAGATTGCCAGTGCCACACTGTCAGTGTCTTTCATCAATGTACGCAGGCTGCGGATGCCGCGCTCATCCAGACCCATGACGGAAAGACCTTTGAGCAGCGGCTTTCCCTGGGCCTGCTCCGTTTTTGCAATGCTCCTGACAGCTTTAGCCCGTTTGCTGACCTGTGCCAGCCACTGCTGGATCAGCAACAGGATCGCAAGGGTGCCGGCAACGATCAGCAAGGGGGTAGTATCAGGCATGCGTTATCCTGTCTCGAAAGCGGGATTATTTCAATGCCATACTGGGCGCCGAGGGCGGGCTATTCAAGTTTTCCTGTTACTGGACGACAACCGGGACTGAAGGTCTGGAAAGACTTTCGGTCCTGTTGCGTGGCTTGAGCCGGGAGGTAATGATGGAAATCAGCAGCTTGAATATGCCCATGCCGGCATTGCCCGATGCGACGCGTGAGCCGCCGCGTGATGCCGAGGTACCCACCGCCGTGCGTGAAACCCAGGCCACTGAGCCGGAAAATAATGACGCCCGCTCCAGTAGTGGTGAACGGGATGATCATTCCGCATCGTCATCGACGCCCACCCTGGGAAGCTACATCAACGAAACCGTCTGACGGGCAGACCCCGGCCCGGATTTCCCCTTTTTTTAGCGCAGTTTTCCGCCCTGCCCGCCGTGATCAGCGGGGGCACTATACCTGAGCTATTTGCCGTTACGCGCCTTGCTTCAAGCCGGTGCTAATTCTGTCGATATAGACAGAAATTCTGATAAGCTCTGTGCGCCATTTGTCTGCCGAGGCGACAGAACCTTCCCCGGATCAACCAGGAGTGATCAGCCGTGAATATAACCGCCTTTATCATTATTGCCCTGCTCGTGGTGTTGATCGTCTACGTCATTCTGATTTACAACAACCTGGTTTCCCTGAAACACAACGTGTCCAAGTCTTGGGCCAATATCGACGTGCTGTTGAAACAGCGCCACGACGAGCTGCCCAAGTTGGTGGAGGTGTGCAAGCAGTATATGGGCTACGAGCAGGAGACCATGGAGAAGATCATGCAGGCCCGCTCGCAGGTGGCCAGCGCTCAGCAGTCGGGCGATATCGGCGCGCTGGGCATGGCGGAGACGCAGCTGCGTCTGGGCCTGGGTGGTCTGTTTGCGCTGGCCGAGGCCTATCCTGATCTCAAGGCCGATCAGAGCTTCCAGCATCTGCAGACCCGTATCACCGGGCTGGAAAACGCTATCGCCGACCGGCGCGAGTTTTACAACGAGGCGGTCAATCTCAATAACGTGCGCATCGAGCAATTCCCGGACGTCATTGTTGCGAAGAAATTGTCCTTCAAGCCCTTCGAGCTGCTGGAGTTCAGCGAAGAGGAAAAGAAGGATGTTGACGTCAAGGGTCTGTTCAATTAGCCGGCGATGCTGGACACCGCAACCCAGTGGGTGATCCAGGCCACGCCGCTGGTCTTCTGGCTCGCGTTTCTCGCGGCCATTGGCCTTGCCGTGGCGGCCTTTGTCTACGCCTTTATTTTTCTGCAGCGTGTGCGCGTTATCGAAGATACACCCACGGCAAAGATTCGTTCCGCGGCGCAGGGCTATGGCGAGCTGGCCGGCATGGCGCAGCTGATGGACGGTGCGCCCATTATCGCACCGCTGACCGGCAAGACCTGTACCTGGTATCGCTACAAGGTCGAGAAAATGGGTGACAAGCACACCCACGTGGTGGAGTCCGGCAGCAGTGACGAGCTGTTCCTGCTGGTGGGGCGTACCGGGCGTTGCGTCATCGACCCGGAGGGTGCCACGGTGATCACTCGCCACAAAGAGATCTGGTTCGATTTCAGCTACCCCTCACGCAAACGTGGCGGGCACAGTGGCCTGCTGGGGCAGCTGCTGGGGCGGGTGGGGTCACGCTACCGCTACACCGAGGAACGCCTGCGCGCCAGCGAGCCGCTGTATGCCATCGGCATGTTCAAGTCCGTGGGGGGGAGTGCGGAGTCGTTCAACACCGAGGCCGAAGTGCGTGAGTTGCTGCGGCTGTGGAAGGGCGACAAGCGTGACCTGTTGCAGCGCTTCGATAGTAACGGTGATGGCGACATTGACTTGCAGGAATGGGAGGCGGTACGCAAGGCGGCCTACCGGCAGGTGCGTCGGGAGCAGTCACAGCGCAGCGTGGCGCCACCGACCCATGTGATGTCGAAGCCGATTCACGGCAAGCGGCCCTACCTGTTGTCCGCCTTGTCTGAAGAGGAGTTGGTGAAACGATTCCGCCTCTCCACTGCCGGCAGCCTGTTCGCTTTCCTGTTGCTGGGCAGCGCCGCGGTGTGGATGGCAGCGGTGCGCTTTCATTTCTGATCCATGGTTTAGCGCCGGGCAATAGTATCCTGTACCCGTGCTGTCCCGCTAACAATACATCGTCATGCCGGGCTTGACCCGGCATCCAGGAAGTCATTGAAACCACTGGATTCCGGGTCAAGCCCGGAATGCCCAAAACGCTACGCGGGGCAGGCCCTGACGGGAGGGATTGCCCGGATTCAAGTTCCAAATACAGTCAATTATGCTGCTTTCCCCCGCAAACCGGGCGTTTAAGATATTGCAAAAAACCGTTAATGCAATTGCCGTCCCAGCGACAGACCGTAGAACAGGATCACCGGCGCCTGCAGCGCAAGGATGATGCTGCGGTAGATCAGCGTTTCCAATCCCGCTTTTTCGTAGTGTTTCTGTAATGTCGTGGCAATGATCTCGGATAGCCGCCGTGCCAGGGCGTAGCCGACGAAGGCCATGGCCAGTAGGGTGCCGAGCGCCGGCCAGTTGGGCCAGTATTCGATCCATTGTGACGGTTGCGTGGCGACCAACCAGTGAAACAGCAGGCTGGCAGCGGCCATACCCTGGATGGGCAGCACCAGCGCCGGCAGGCGGCCGATGACCGGCAGCAGGGGCAACAGCAGGGAAAGTACGAAGCTGAGATTGACCAGGCTGGTGATGCGGCCGCGCCCGGCGGCCAGCAGTTCCGCCAGCTTTGGCGCCTCGGCGAGGCCGAACAGGATGGGGTAGGCGAACAGGATAAAGGCCACCAACGCCAGCGCGCGGGCGGCGGGGATCAGCAGGTGCTCGGCCAGCCAGAGGGTGCTGGCGATGTCGCTGACACGATCCAGCAGGCGCCATCCCAGCCACTCCACCAACAGCGACACCAGCATATAGGCCATGATGGCCAGCAACAGGTTGGGGCTGGCGAGGGCTTCGAGGGTTGTCATGCTGGAATATGGCCGCAGCAGGCAGGTATTTCTTTAGGGCGTGATAGGACTGAGTCGACAGGACTGAGGACTCAGAAGGGTTATGCTTTGCTCCTCCTCAGTCCTTTAGCCCTTTAGCCCGTATTTCGCATCCCCGCCGCAATGGCGTTGATAGAGCGCAGCAGCGGATTCAGCCATTGTTCGCGTTCGGCCTCCGGCAACGATTCATCGCGGTAACGCTTCAGCAGGGTAAGCTGGATGTAGTTGAGGGGGTCCAGATAGGGGTTGCGGCGCATCAGTGACAGCTCCAGGCGGGGGGTCTCGCCCAGCAGGTGCTGATTGCCGGAGACGTTCAATACCTGGTTCACGGTGCGGTAGAACTCGCCGTGGAAGGCTGAATAGATGCGTTCGCCGGTTTCCTTATCCTGGCACAGGCCGGCGTATTCCCGGGCAATGTCCGGCTCGGCCTTGTACAGGGCCATCTGGGTGTTGCTCAGCAGGGCGCGGAAGAACGGCCAGTCCTGGTACATCTTTTGTAATTGCGCCAGACGCACCGGGTCGTTGCCGCGCCACTGTTCCAGCGCCGTGCCGATGCCGTACCAGGCCGGCAGGGTGTGGCGCGACTGGGCCCAGCCGAATACCCAGGCGATGGCGCGCACGGAGGTCTTGGCGCGGTCGCCCTTCTTGCGATGCGAGGGCCGTGAGCCGATATTGAGCAGGCCGATCTCGGTGACCGGGGTGGCCTCATAGAAGTAGTCGAGGAAGCCGGGGGTCTCGTCGGTGAGCTGGCGGTAGGCCTGTTCGCCGCTGTCGGCCAGTTCGTCCATTACCGCCAGATAGTCGCGGCGCTCCGGGTCGGTGGGTTGCACTAAGTTGCAGCTGGCTCTGATCAGGCCGGTGATGCCCATGGTCAGCTCATAGACAGCGGTTTCCTGATTACTGTACTTGGACGACAGCACCTCGCCCTGCTCGGTGAACTTGATCTGTCCGTGCACGGTGCCCTCGGGTTGAGCCAGGATGGCCTCGTGGGTGGGGCCACCGCCGCGGCCGATGGTACCGCCGCGGCCGTGGAACAGACGGCACTGGACGCCGTGGGCGTTGGTCAGCTGGGTGACGCGCTTCTGCGCCTCGTACAGATTCCAGCCGGAGGCGAGGATGCCACCGTCCTTGCAGGAGTCGGAATAGCCCAGCATGATTTCCTGCAGGTTGCCGTTGGCGGCCAGCAGGGCGCTGTAGGTCTCGTTCTTCAGCAGACGCTCCATCACCGGTTCGATGTGCTCCAGATCCTCGATGGTCTCGAATAGCGGTGAAATGGAAATGTGCGACTCGATGTGGTTGCCATCGATGCGGGCCAGACCGTTCAGGCGCGCCAGTAGCATGACCTCCATCACATGGCTGGCTTCGTGGGTCATGGAGATGACGTAGCTGCCGAAGGCGTTTTCGCTGATCTCGTTGCGCATCGATGACATGACGCCGAATACCGCCAGGGTTTCCTGTGTCGGTTCACTGAGGCTGATGTCGCTCGGGTTGAGGCCGGCGGGATCGCGGATGGCCCGCTCCAGCAGGGCCATGCGTCCGTCTTCGTCCAGCGCCTCGTAGTCTTCGCCGCGCTGCTTGAACAGTTCGGCGACGGCCTCGCTGTGACGGGTGGATTCCTGGCGTACGTCCAGTTGCAGACAGTAGAAGCCGAAGGTCTCCACCAGGCGGACCAGGTCTTTCAGCTTGCCGTCGGCAATGCGCGCGTCGCCATGACCGAGCAACGACTGGTGGATGAGCTTCAGGTCGGCAAGGAAGCTCAGCTCGGAATCGTAGCGGTGCTCGACACGGGTTTCACTGCGTGCCTCGCGTCCCAGCAGTTGATCCTTGATGAGCACCAGATTACGTTCCAGACGGTAACGCATGATGCTCAGCTTGCGCCGATAGGGTTCATGGGCGTAGCGGGCAGGTTTGTCGCGGAAGGCGAATTCGGCATAGGTCGCGTTGTCGCCTTGCAGGCTTTCCGTTAGCGCTACGCTGGGGGTGCAGAGCTTGTCCGAATGGGTGAGCAGTTCGATCAGGTGTGGAATGCGTTGCAGATATTCCAGCAGCACCGCGTGTGACTGCAGGCGCAGGGCCATGACGGTGGTTTCGGGTTTTACATTGGGGTTGCCATCGCGGTCGCCGCCGATCCAGGAACCGAAGCGCAGGAAGCTGGGGACTGTCACTGCTTCCTCGCCACAGACGCGCGCCATGGAACGCTCGAAATAGCGGTAGGTCTGCGGCACGGCCTCGAACAGGCACTCGTTGAAATAGGCCAGACCGTAGGCGATCTCGTCCTCTACCCGCGGGCGAATGCTGCGCACCTCGTCGGTCTTCCACAGTATCTGGATCTGGCTTTCCAGCTCTTCAATGATTTCATCACGCTCGGCCTTGTTGAGCCGCGTGTCGTTGAGCTTCTGGTTGGTGATGAAGATGCGGCGCAGACCATCCATGATGGTGCGGCGCTTGGCCTCGGTGGGGTGTGCGGTGATAACGGGAATATAGGCCAGCTGATTGAGCAGGGACTGCAGCTGCTCGGAGGTAATTTTCTTTTCGCGCAGTTCACGCAGTGTTGCGTCGAAGGAGCCGGCCCACAGCTGGCCGCCGCGGTGAACCTGCTTACGGCGCTGCTGGTGGAAATAGGATTCCTCAGCGATGTTGACCAGACTGAAGTAGACATTGAAGGCGCGCACCACGTGCACAAGGGTCTGCGGTGGGAGCGTTTCGATCAGCCGTTTCAGCCGTCGTCGTCGGGCGGGATTGTCCTGCTTGCGCAGACTGATGAAACCCTTGCGCAGGGATTCCACTGCTGCCAGCACTTCGCCGCCTTCCTGGTCGCGTAGTACGTTACCCAGCAGGGTGCCGAGGAGTTTGACTCTGGATCGAAGGGCCTTGTCGCTTGTGTTGCTGCTCATCTACGTTAAACGCCTTTTAGTGACTGCTTTAGGGGGTTGCTACTCTGGGTTTTCCTCCAGCGGTGATGGGCTTTGTTCTGCATGTCTGCAGTCGTTATGCTGTGCACCGGATTTTCGTAGCGGGGACCTGTGGCCTGTGCGGAAAGCCGCTAATTATACCGTGAAACCAGGGTTTTGCTTCATTGACATGTCCATGTCGGTGGTGTAGACGCCGGGTGTGGTGGTTGCCAAGAGGTTGTGATCATGAAGTGGCTGGATAGACTTCCCTTTTTTCCCATCATCGCCGGTGCATTGTTGCTCGGACTGGCGCCATTTTCCCCGCAGCCGCATCTGCTGGAAAAGCTGGATATGCTGTTTTCGGGCACGCTACAGCGTCCGGTGGATGTCTTTGATCTATGCCTGCATGGTGCATTGCCTGCACTACTGCTACTGAAAACCATCCGTTTTCTGCAAACCCGCGTGACATAAGAGGTGACCTGCCGGGGGGTAACGTAGCAATCTCTTAGGGTTTTTCCGCGGCGCTATCCAGACTATTCGCGGGTTCCAAACCCAGGGTTGTTTGACTAGAGTTCAGATCAATGGCCTGTTGCTAATTTGTGATGATAAGCGGCAGCGTTATCGGTATAGTGGAATTGCCGGATATTTCCGGTGTTTTAATCCGGCCGTGTTATTTCTCCTTTAGTGCCACATTCCGGCTCGGGAGTTTCGGCTTTTAAGGAAGAGGTTGAGCGCATGCAATCAGGAACTGTGAAGTGGTTTAACAACGCCAAGGGTTACGGGTTTATCGTGCCTGAGGAGGGTGGTGATGACGTCTTTGTGCATTACTCCACCATCGATGGCGATGGTTTCAAGACACTGAAGGAAGGCCAGCCGGTGCAGTTCGAGGCCTCCGCCAGCCCCCGAGGGGTGCAGACGACTCGTGTGGTGGGCTCGGAAGGGAATCCCCAGAGTCAGAACTGATGCTGCGTATGCCGGGGCTGGCGGTTCGCTGAGGCGGATCAGTCCCGGTAGCGTTTCAGCAGATCGCCATAGGCATCGATCCTGCGATCCCGCAGGTAGGGCCACGCACGCCGCACCTGCTCCGTGCGCGCCATGTCTATCCTCGCCAGGATAATTCCCGCCGCGTCCTGCGGACCCTGCGCCAGTATTTCCCCCTGTGGCCCGGCCACGAAACTGCTCCCCCAGAAACGAATACCACTGCCCTGTCCGCTGGGATCGGCCTCGAAGCCGGTGCGATTGCAGGCGGCCAGCGGGATACCGTTGGTGATGGCGTGGCCGCGTTGCACGGTGATCCAGGCATCGTGCTGACGGGCTTGTTCTGTGGCATCGTCGCTGTCGTCCCAGCCGATGGCGGTGGGGTAGAGCAGCAGCTCGGCGCCGGCCAGGGTCATCAGCCGCGCCGCCTCCGGGAACCACTGATCCCAGCACACCAGCACCCCTAGCCGACCCACCGAGGTGTCGATGGGCTCAAAGCCCTGCTGGCCGGGCGTGTGGTCGCCGGGCGTGAAGTAATATTTTTCGTAAAAGCCGGGGTCGTCGGGGATGTGCATCTTGCGATACTGGCCCACCAGGCCCTGCTGGCGGTCCAGCACGATGGCGGTGTTGTGATAGACGCCGGAGGCGCGGTGCTCGAACAGCGAGGCGACGATCACCACATTCAGTTCGGCGGCGAGGCGGGCGAAGTGTTGCGTCGTGAGGCCGGGGATGGGCTCGGCGAGATCAAAATTGTCGGCGGACTCCTGTTGGCAGAGATACAGCCCAGTGTGCAATTCCTGTAGCAGGATCAGCTCTGCGCCCTGTTGTGCCGCCTCGCGAATGGCGGCCTCGCTGGTGGCAATGTTGTCGGCCCGGTCGGTGCCGCAGGGGTGCTGGATCAGGGCGAGGGTGAGATGTCGGTTTTTGCTCATAGTGGTGATTGTCGGTTATGGCTGCGTAACGCTGCAAGGCAAACGGGCCTGGAGTGTATTTAGGCGCGACGGCCGGATGTCAATTACTGGGGATAGATTTACCCTGCTTGCATTCCGTCACACCGCAAAGCGATGTGACGAGGAAAAGATGATTTACCGCCAAGGTCGTGAAGATGACCGGCCGTTATCGCGGCTGAAGCCGCTCCCACAATCTTCAGAACAACGACCTCTGTAGTGTAAAGTGCTCTCTGTGTACTCCGTGGTGAATAACAAACGATACTTACCGCCAAGGTCGCAAAGTATCGCCAAGGCTGCATTCATCATCACGGATCGCTTCGCGTTTCTTTGCGACCTTGGCGGTTAAAAGCCTTTTTTTCGCATCTCTGTGGTGAACAGCATGGTGATGCCTTTCACGGGGGCGGTATCGTGGCCTGAGGGCCGCCTACGGGTAATCGCTGCCAGCGAGAACACCCGCGGGCAGCTGCATGGTCACGCAGTGCAGGCTGCCGAATTGTTCGATCAGCGGGCGCGCGTCGATGGCGATGATATCGCGCTGAGGGAAGCCGGTCTGCAATTGCTTGAGGGCCACGCAGTCCAGAGGATCACCGTAGGTGGGTACCAGTACGGCACCGTTGATGATCAGGAAATTGGCGTAGGTGGCGGGCAGGCGTTCGCCCTTGGCATTGAACTGCGCGGCGGGCAGGGGCAGTGGTAGCAGCCGGTAGGGCCGGCCGTCGGGGTCACGAAAGGCGCTCAGCTCGGCCTGCATAGCCTGCAGTTCGGTGTACTGGCTGTCGGCCGGGTCGTCGCAGCTGGTGTAGGCGATGGTGTGTGGATCGCAGAAGCGGGCCAGGGTGTCGATATGGCTGTCGGTGTCGTCGCCGGCCAGGGCGCCGTGCTTCAGCCACAGGATATGCTTGGTGCCGAGGTATTTGCGCAGGGCCTGTTCGATGCCCGCCTTGTCCAGCTGTGGATTGCGCCCCGCTGACAGCAGGCAGGCCTCGGTGGTGAGGAGGCGCCCCCGGCCGTCGCTGTCGATGCTGCCGCCTTCCAGTACCTGATCGATGTGCCGGCAGGGGGTGTCGCCGAAGACGCCTTGCTGCGCCAGGTTGCGGGTGATGGCGTTGTCCAGTTCAGCGGGGTATTTGCCACCCCAGCCGTTGAAGGTGAAGTCCAGCAGATGCGATGAGCTGTTATCGTCGAGGACGGTGATGGGGCCGTGGTCCCGTGCCCAGGAGTCATTACTGGGGGCGATGCGGCAGTTGATGTGATCCAGTCGTGCATCAGCCTCGCGCAGTTGATGCAGGACGTGTTGGCGCAGCGCCTCGTCGCGGCAGACGATCAGCACCTCTTCGCGCTGGCTGATCTCGCAGGCAATGTGGACGAATACCGGCTCGACGCGTGTCAGCAGTGGCGCCCAGTCGCTGCGATCGTGCGGCCAGGTGAGCATGATACCGCTCTGCGGTTCCCATTCGGCCGGCAGACGGGGTGCGCTCATGTACCGGTTTTGGTGGCGTCGAGGCGGGCCTTGCGCTGACGAAAGGCCGGGTTGATCAGGGCGGTTTTCACCTTGTTGCCCTTGGTCTGCACGATCTCCACCGGGTAGCCCGCCAGCATCAGGCTGGTGCCGGGTTTGGGGATGTCCTGCAGGTATTCGGTGATGAGTCCGCTGAAGGTTTTGGGGCCGTCGGTGGGCAGGTCCCAGGCCATGATGCGGTTGAGGTCGCGGATGTTGGCGCTGCCATCCACCAGGTAGGTGCCGTCCGGTTGGGGATGCACTTCGCGGATGTTGTCCGCCGGATCGGTGGTGAATTCGCCGACGATCTCTTCGAGGATGTCCTCCAGGGTCACCAGTCCGCGCACGTCGCCGTATTCGTCCACCACCAGGCCGATGCGGCGCTTCTGGCGGCGGAAGTTCAGCAACTGGGTGGTCAGCGAGGTGCCCTCGGGAACGAAATAGGGTTCCCGCAACAGGGTCACGAGATCCTCTTTGAAGGCCTCTTTTCTGCGTGACAGGACCAATGTGTTGCGCATGTGCAGGAAGCCCACCACGTTGTTGATATCGCCGCGGTACACCAGCAGGCGGGTGTGCTGGCTGTGGGCGATCTGATTGAGGATTTCTTCCCAGTCGTTATCGAGGTCGATGCCGGTTATCTCGTTGCGCGGCACCATGATGTCGTCCACCGTGGCCTTTTCAAGGTCGAGGATATTGGTGAGCATCTCCTGGTGGCTGTGTGGGATCAGGGCGCCGGCCTCGTTGACCACCACGCGCAGTTCTTCGCTGCTGAGCTCTTCGGAGCGGGCCTTTTTCGGGTTCACGCCCAGCAGACGCATCAGACCGTGGGCGATGATGTTGACCAGCCACACCAGCGGATACAGCAGTATCTGCAGTGGCCCCAGCACCCGGCTGGCGGGAAAGGCAAAGCGTTCCGGGTGCAGCACGGCGAGGGTTTTGGGCGTGACCTCGGCAAAGATCAGGATCACCAGCGTCAGCAGGCCGGCGGCGATGGCGATGCCGGCCTCGCCCCATAGCCGCAGCGCCAGCACGGTGGCGATGGAGGAGGCGAGGATGTTGACGAAGTTGTTGCCCAGCAGGATCAGGCCGATGAGCCGGTCCGGGTGCTCCAGCAGACGGCTGGCGCGCTCGGCGCCGTGATGCCCGCTCTTGGCCAGATGTTTCAGCCGATAACGATTGAGGCTCATGAGCCCCGTTTCGGAACCGGAGAAAAAGGCGGAAATAATAATCAGGAAGATCAGGGCGCCTAACAAGACGCCTATGGGGATGTCGTCCAAAAAGGGAGAAACCTCGTTGCTATAAACGTAGCTTAACTTTTAGGGGGAGGGGGGGCGGCTGTCAAGCCGGGGTGGGCCACGGCCTCAGAGGCCGAGGACGATTTCGAGCACCAGCTTGCTGCCAATGTAGGCCAGCAGCAGCACCACGAAGCCGCTCAGGGTCCAGCGGATGGCGGTGCGGCCGCGCCAGCCGAAGCGCCAGCGGCCCCACAGCAGGGTGGCGAACACCACCCATGCCACCATGGACAGTATGGTCTTGTGCACCAGATGCTGGGCGAACATGTCTTCGATGTACAGGGTGCCGGTGAGCAGTGAGGCGGTGAGCAGGGCCAGTCCCAGGCCGATCATCTGAAACAGCAGGGTCTCCATGGTCTGCAAGGGTGGCAGGGCGCGGATGAAGCCGCCCGGGCGTTTGTTGCGCAGATGGTGGTCCTGCACCGCCAGCAGCAGTGCCTGTCCCGCGGCGATGCTGAGCAGGCTGTAGGCCAGTACCGACATCAGGATATGCAGTTTTAATTCCATGGCCTGGGCGGTCATCAGGGTGTGTTCACTGGGGAACAGGACTTCGGCGAGGACGGCCAGTCCCGCGATGGGTAACAAGATGACGCCCAGATTTTCCACCGGATTCGACAATGCGGCCAGCAGGATCAGCAGGGCGATCAGCCAGGTGATCAGTGATACGGCGTTGATGAAGCCGATATTCAATCCTTCCGGCACAAACAGACTCTGGTAGAGCAGTACGGCATGCAGCAGCACGGCGATGAGGCCGATGAGGAGGATGTGGTTCTTGCGCAGTTTACCGGGGCCTGCGTCTGCCCCCCCCTCGCGGAACAGGCGTTTGGCAAGCAGCAGCCCGGTAATGAAATACAGGGCGGCGGCAATAGCGGCAATGACGTAATGGCTCATGGTGTGTTGGGGAGTGGGGGCAGGGTTTGGGAAACAGGGGTGTATTAGGTCGTTTTCATGGCGGGTTTGTCAATACTGTAAGACAATCGTTAACAAAGCCACATTCAGAGCACCCCAGGCGTGCTGGATCAAGGCGCGGCTCGCCGGGAATGGCCCTACCCTTGCCAAGAGCCGCAACGCCGAGCCAGCGCGCCTGGGGTGCTCCCTCCGGGCGGGCGCCTGGGCGGCCATCCGCGGCGTTGCGTCGGCTTGACATAAGACCCACTATGCCGGCGCCGACGCGCCTTGCGGGCTGACCGCCCAGGCACCCGCTGAATGTGGCTTTGTTAACGATTGTCTTAGTATCTGCTGGCATGTTCACATCTTTGGGCGCCGGGGGAGTGGGGAGCTCAATATGTCCGCAGTATTGCCGATAATGCCTTCAGATTATAGTGTAGTGAGTGTCTCGCAGGCTGGTGAATTGCGCGATCTTCAGGTAAGTTCGGGGAAAAATTAAGAAAGAGGAGGCTGGTGTAGAGATAAGGATATCGCTGGAGGTCGCTGCGAAGGGTTCTTTTTTCGGGACATTTCGGGCGGGTATACAGTCGGCATGTTTGCGCCTGATAGAGACGCCACCATACCGTTGTTTCAGGCAGATACGCTTAAATCACACGGCTTCCGCGCCATTGGTGAACTATGAAATTGCGCGTCCTGGGGTGTAGCGGCGGTGTAGGGAATGCACTGCGGACCACCTCATTATTGATTGATGACGATATACTGATCGACGCGGGCAGCGGTGTGGGTGAGCTGTCGCTGGAGGAATTACGCAAGATCCGTCACGTTTTCCTGACCCACTCCCATCTGGATCATTTTTCCTTTCTGCCCCTGCTGGTGGACAGCATTTTCCCCAGTATCAGCGAGGCCGTGGTCGTGCATGCCCAGCCGGTGACGCTGGAAGCCCTCAAGACACACGTCTTCAACTGGACCATCTGGCCGGATTTCTCCCAATTGCCGACGCCCGCCAATCCGGTGATGCGCTACGCGTCGCTGGTGCCGGGGGATATCATCGAGCTCGACGGGCGCCACATCGAAATGATTGAAGTGAAGCACATCGTGCCCGGTGTGGGCTATCGCGTAGAGTGCGCCAGCGGCGTCTTTGCCTTCAGTGGTGACACCTCCACCAATGACAACCTCTGGCAGGTGCTCAACGCACGGCAGCGCTTGGATCTGCTGCTGGTCGAGGCCGCCTTCTCCAATGCCGACGAGGATCTGAGCCACAAGGCCGGGCACTACACGCCAAGGCTTCTGGCGGAGGATCTGAAGAAGCTGAAGCACTCGCCGGCCATCCACATCAGTCACACCAAGCCCGGTCAGGAAGCACTCATCCTACGCGAGTGCCGCGAGGCGATTCCTGATCGCCAAATCTATCCCCTGACCAGCGGGCAGGTTTTCGAACTCTGATCTGAACCCTCGGATTCAGGTCAGATCCACGTCTGCGTTTTCTCTATTTTTCGCTGGATAGCCGCTGATCCACCGCCCCACGCGGATTCAGGTATAATTCCCCGCCTATTATTAGAAGTGTCCTTCAGCCCCGCAATACCTCGCGGGCAACGTGAACACACAGGAACTCGACGCATGTTTGACAGCCTTTCCGACCGGCTAAACCGCACCCTGAAAAACATTCGCGGCCAGGGCCGCATTACCGAAGCCAACGTCAAGGAGACTCTGCGCGAGGTGCGTATGGCGCTGCTGGAGGCCGACGTGGCTCTGCCGGTGGTGCGCGAGTTCGTCGATCACGTGCGCGAACGCGCCCTCGGTGAAGAGGTGATGCAGAGCCTGTCCCCCGGTCAGGCGCTGATCAAGATCGTCCGTGAAGAGCTGGAAAAGGTCATGGGCGAGGCCAACGAGGAGCTGGATCTCAGCACCCGCCCGCCGGCGGTGATCCTGATGGCCGGCCTGCAGGGCTCGGGTAAGACCACCAGCGTCGCCAAGCTCGCCCGCTGGCTGCGCGAGCGCAAGAAAAAATCCGTGCTGGTGGCCAGTGCCGACGTCTATCGCCCCGCCGCCATCGACCAGCTGGAGACGCTGGCCAGGGAAGTGGAGGTCGATTTCTTCCCCAGCAATCCCACGCAGGACCCGGTGGACATCGCTACCGCTGCCATCGATCAGGCCCGCAAGACCATGAAGGACGTGGTCATCATCGATACCGCTGGCCGCATGCACATCGACGAAGAGATGATGGGCGAGATCAAGCGCCTGCACGCCGCCATCGACCCGGTGGAGACCCTGTTCGTGGTCGACAGCATGACCGGCCAGGACGCCGCCAACACTGCGCGAGCCTTCGACGAGGCCCTGCCGCTCACCGGTGTTATTCTCACCAAGACCGACGGTGATGCGAGAGGCGGTGCGGCGCTGTCCATCCGTCATATCACCGGCAAGCCCATCAAGTTCCTCGGCGTGGGCGAAAAGACCACTGCGCTGGAGGCCTTCCACCCGGATCGTCTCGCCTCACGCATCCTCGGCATGGGCGATATGCTCAGCCTCATCGAAGAGGCCGAACAGAAGGTCGACCGCAAGGAAGCCGAGAAGCTGGCGAAGAAGGTCGCCAAGGGCAAGGGCTTCAACCTGGAGGACTTCCGCAGCCAGTTGCAACAGATGCAGAACATGGGTGGTATCGGTGCGCTGATGGACAAGATGCCGGGCATGGCCAATGTGCCGGATGCGGTAAAAAACAACATCGATGACAAGCAGTTCACGCGCCTGGAGGCCATCATCAACTCCATGACGCCGCACGAGCGTCGCTTCCCGCAGGTCATCAAGGGCTCGCGCAAGCGCCGTATCGCCGCCGGTTCCGGCACCCAGGTGCAGGACGTCAACCGCCTGCTAAAGCAGTTCACGCAGATGCAGAAAATGATGAAAAAGATGAGCAAGGGCGGCATGGGCAAGATGCTGCGCGGCCTGGGCGGCCTGAAAGGCGGCATGCCGCCGGGGATGCCCTTTAAATAGGGTGATCCACCCTACACTGCCGAGGCTACGAAGACGGGCGCCTGTGCGCCAGCTTGCCCAGAAACAGTATCGCGGCCTCCAGCCGGTCGTCCCAAGGTTGTGCGCAATTGATGCGGATGAAGTTGCCGTATTTTTGCGTGGCGGAAAAGATCGGGCCGGGGGCGATACTAATGCCCTTTGCCAGTGCCTTGTCAAAAATCACCAGCGCGTCTGCGCCCTCGAGTAGTTCAATCCAGATTACAAAACCGCCGACCGGCCGGGTTACTTTGGTGCCTTCGGGGAAGTGTTTGCTGACCGCCTGGGTGATCTGTGCGACCTGGCGAGCATACTGGCCGCGCACCTGACGCAGGTAGCGATCATAACTGCCGCGTTGCAGAAAATCGGCGATGGCCAGCTGCGGTAGTGTGGGTGTTGCCAGGCTGGTGATGTACTTCTGATATTCGATCTGTTCCTGATATTTTCCCGGCACTACCCAACCCACCCGCAGACCTGGCGACAAGGTTTTTGAAAAAGAGCTGCAATAGAGCACGCTGCCATCCGTATCAAAACTTTTTGCCGCAATCGGGCGGTGGTGATCGAAGGCGAGGTCGCCGTACACATCATCTTCTATCAGCGGGATGTGGTGCTGGCGAAGGAGTTTGACCAGTGCCTGCTTGTTGCTATCCGGCATGCAATAACCCATCGGATTATTAAAATTCCCAACGATGGCGCAGGCCTTGATGGGCCATTGCTCGATGGCGAGTTTCAGGGCGTCCAGACTGATGCCGTGTTGCGGGTGGGTGGGGATCTCCAGCGCCTTCAATCCCAGTGATTCGACCACCTGCAAGAGCCCGTAAAACGTCGGTGATTCCAGCGCAATGATGTCTCCCGTTTTGGCCACGGCCCGCAGACAAAGCGCCAATGCTTCCTGACAGCCGCTGGTGATGACGATCTTGGATGGCGCGACCTGACAGCCCGCATCCAGCATGCGGCGGGCGATCTGCTGACGCAGCTCCGCGCTGCCGGGCGGGAATTCATAGCGGGCACTGCGCCGCTGCTGGTGGCGGGTGACGGCCAGCAAGGCCCGATTGATGGCCCGGGTCGGCAGAAAGCTGTGGTGTGGGATGGCCGCGCCCAATTGAATCATGCCGGGCTGACGCGTGGCCTGACTTAGTTGCATGGCCATCTGCTGTCCGGTGATGCGGGCAGGTTTTGGCTTGGGGTTGGTCATGGCCGGCTGTTCCGGCGCCTGCCACACGGATGTGCGCACATAATAGCCAGAGCGGGGGCGGGCCTGAATCAGCCCGCGGTCTTCCAGCAATTGGTGGGCCTGCATAATGGTGGAGATGCTGACGCTGAACTGTTTACTCAGCCTGCGCACCCCCGGCAGTCGCTCGCCGGGCAGGTAAACACCCTGCTCAATCTGCTCGGCAAGTCCATTGGCGACCTGTTCGTAGCGCTTTATCACTGCCTGCTTCCCTCGTTTCATGACAGTTCCGGCCCAAAAATACAGTACAGTTTGATGTGTAATGAAACTGTGCTGTATCAGTTTTCGTGGAGCTGAATCTGTACTGTTTTGAGTGTGGCAGCTAGAGTGACAAAGATCAAAACGGTTATGGGGTGAAGGGGATGTCAAGTTCGTCACCGGCCGCGGCAACGGGGGTGGGAGCGGCTTCAGCCGTGAACAGAGGTTGCCGTTTCTTCGCGGCTAAAGCTGCTCCCACGAATGGAGATGATCGGATGGATTTCAACAAGAGAGCACCGGAGTCGCTGTGCTGGCTGAACGGTGAGATCATGCCGACGGCGCAGGCGCGCATCCCCGTTTTGGATCACGGCCTGTTGTACGGTGATGGTGTTTTTGAGGGTATTCGTTTTTACCAGGGGCGTGCCTTTCGTTTGCAGGAACACCTGCATCGCTTGAGTGATTCCGCAGCGGCCATTGGTTTGCCGCTACCACTCGATCAAGCTGCCCTGGAAGCGGCCGTCGCTGACCTGATTGAAGCATTTGTTGTGCCCGATGGTTATTTGCGACTGGTGGTGACCCGGGGAGAGGGGAGCATGGGGCTTGACCCCTCGTCTTGCAAGCGGGGCAATGTTTTTATCATTGCGGCACAGATGGAACTGGTCGACCCGGACAAGCGCCGCCGGGGGATTCGCGTCATCCTCGCCGCCACCCGGCGTCTGCCGGTGGATGGCCTGGATCCACGCATCAAGAGTCTGAATTATCTCAATCACATTCTGGCGCGGATGGAGGCCAGTAATGCCGGCGCGCAAGAGGCGATACTGCTCAATGCGCGTGGCCACGTCTGCGAGGGAAGTGCGGACAATGTGTTTATCGTTAGAAATGGCACTCTGCTGACGCCGTCGGTGAGTGATGGCGCGCTGGATGGTATTACCCGTCGTCAGATTATTTCCCTCGCCCGGCAGGAAGGCATTCCGTGTGAAGAGAAAACCCTGGCGCCCTATGACCTTTACACGGCTGATGAATGTTTTTTGACGGGTACGGGGGCAGAATTAATACCTGTGCGCGAAGTTGATTCTCGCCCGCTTAAGCAGTGCCCTGGCGCAGTATTTAATCAATTGCAACGAGTGTTTTTGCTGTTAGTGCGGATGGAGTCAACAGATGCATAGGGATTCCAAGGGGATGTTGTTTGGTGTTATGGGGGTAAGCGTTTTTGCGCTTACATTGCCGGCGACACGTTTTGTTGTTCCTTATTTTGAAGCGTTGTTTATTGGTTTGGGGCGTGTCGTACTGGCTGCAATTGTTGCTGCGTTACTGTTGCTGCTGCTTAGGCCGCCTGTTCCGACATGTTCCCAGTGGGTCAGAATTATTGTTGTTGCATTGGGTGTGGTTGTCGGTTTCCCTGTGTTATCAACATGGGCGATGCATTCACTCCCTGCGGCTCATGGTGGTGTGGTGTTAGGTTTATTGCCATTAATGACGGCGGTGATAGGCGTTGTATTGTCGAATGAGCGGCCTTCGCAAGGTTTTTGGCTTGCGAGTGTTGTCGGCAGTCTGTTGGTTATGGTTTTTTCATATATGCAGGGAATCGATGGCTTGTCGAAAGGCGATGCGGTGTTACTTGGGGCGGCATTGCTGGCTGCCATAGGTTATGCCGTGGGTGGTTTGTTATCAAAAGAATTGGGAGGCTGGCAAGTAACTTGCTGGTCGTTGGTTGTGGCCCTGCCATTTGTTGTTTTTCCCGCTGCTTCGCATGTTCCATCAGAGAGTTTGGCCGTGCCTGCATCCGCGTGGCTAGCCTTTCTTTACCTGGCATTAATGAGTCAGCTCATCGGCTTTTTTCTTTGGAATAGAGGCTTGGCTATGGGCGGGGTTGCACGGGTGAGTCATGTGCAATTGCTGCAGCCATTTATTACTCTTGCCGCTTCTTTTGTTCTTCTTGGTGAGGTGGTTGATATAACGACCATTCTGTTTGCGCTGGGCGTAGCAACGGTAGTACTGATCGGAAAGCGCGCGCAGGTCAGTTGTTCGGCCTGACTATGCAGTTAGGGGGCCACCCCCTAGTGAAAGGAGCCATCAAATGATTCGTGTCGGAATTGTCGGAGCCTCGGGGTATATGGGCGGTGAGGTCTTGCGGGTACTGATGGATCACCCGGAAGTCGATATTGCCTGGGCAACCAGCCGCTCCGGTGGCCGCATCGAGGAATATCATCCGAATCTTTACGACAGCGGGATTGAGCTGATTCACCCCGACCGGGTAACGCCCTGCGATGTGGTTTTTCTGGCGTTGCCGACAGAGGCCTCGATCCGTGAGTCGGCCGGATTTCTGTCGATGGGCGCCAAGGTCATCGATCTGGGTTCTGCCTTCCGGTTGCAGGATCGCGCCACCTGGGAACGTGTCTATGGCCAAAAACATGGTCAGTGGGCGCTGGCGGAACAGGCGGTGTACGGCATCAATGAACTGCACAAGGCCGATGTTGAAAGTGCCTCACTGATTGCCAATCCGGGGTGTTTTTCCTCGGCGGCCATTCTGGCCCTGGCGCCCTTGGTGGCGGAGGGTCTGGTCGAAACAGAGAAACTGGTGGTGACCGGCATATCGGGTACTGCCGGCGCCGGGGCGGAGTTATCACGCGCGGCACACCACCCGGAAATCGGCAATAATCTGGTGCCGTACAATGTGGTGGGGCATCGCCACAGCGTTGAAATGGAACAGGAGCTGTCGTTACTGGCCGGGCAGGCTGTGTCTGTTCATTTCACGCCGGTCTATGCGCCCATCGTGCGTGGCATACTTGCCGTGTGCCATGCGTTTCCGGTAAAGGGTACCGACCGGGATAGCTTGCTTGAGCGATACCGCGCGTATTACCAGGATGCGCCCTTTGTGAAGGTCTACGATCTGCCAAAAGAGGTCAACGCCGCCTGGCAGTACAAGCCCTATCCCTGGGTGAGTTCGGTCGTGGGGACCAATTACTGCTTCATCGGCCTGGACTACGATGCCGAACGGGGGCGTATCTGCGTGTTGAGTGTGCTGGACAGTGTGGGCAAAGGCGGCGCGCAGGTAGGCGTCGAGAACATGAATCTGATGTTCGGCCTTGACCGTTCAACCGGTCTACATCGCTGCGGTCTGCATCCGTAGCGTTGACGGGGGTTTTTATGCTGGGACGGGCATTTCATTTCGTGGCGTTTTCCCGTAGAATACGCCGCCTTTAGTGAACCGCTGTCCAGCGTATGGCGGTTTGTTGTTTGCGCAACTGTTTTAATTCTTGCGTTGAAACAGTCTTGAATCATGAACTTATTCGGGGAATGAAAACGTAATGGTAACCATTCGTTTATCTCGTGGTGGCGCCAAGAAGCGTCCCTTTTACCACATTGTCGTGACCGACAGCCGCAACAAGCGCGACGGTCGTTTTATCGAGCGTCTGGGGTTTTTTAACCCGGTGGCGCGTGGCGCGGAAGAGACGCTACGCATCGACAGCGAGCGCGCCGAGCACTGGCTGTCCCAGGGCGCCAAGGCCTCTGATCGTGTCAGCCAACTGCTGAAGCAGAGCGCCAAGGCCGCTGCCTGAGCCTGAATTGTTGTACGGCGCTGGCGGCTGCGCATGAGCAAGTCTGACCCGGCGTGGATCACGGTCGGGCGCATCGGTGCCCCTTACGGGGTGAAGGGCTGGGTCAAGATCCAGTCTTACACCGAGATCCCCAGTAATATTCTGGACTACGATCCCTGGCATCTGCGGCCGGAAAAGGCCACCGATGCCGACTGGCGTGAGGCCCGTCTCGACGGCGCGCGTGTACACGGCAAGGGTGTCGTGGCCAAGTTTGCCGGCTGCGATGACCGTGATGCCGCCGCGCTGCTGTGCGGGCAGGAGATCGCGGTTCGGCGCGAGCAGCTGCCGGCGGCGGAAGAGGGCGAGTATTACTGGGCCGACCTGGTCGGCCTGCGTGTCGAGACTCTGGACGGTACCGAGCTGGGACGTGTGGATCATCTCATGGCCACCGGCGCCAATGACGTGCTGGTGGTGGAGGGCGAACGGCAACGGCTGATTCCCTTCGTTACCGGGCACATCGTCAAGGACATCGATCTGGCCGGCGGCGTGATTCGTGTCGACTGGGAAGCTGATTATCTGCAATGATCAGAAGATGCGCATCGACGTCGTGACCCTATTCCCGGAAATGCTGGATGCCGTGACGGAATCCGGCATCAGCGGCCGCGCCGTGGAACGGGGCCTGTTGGAAGTGGCGCGCTGGAATCCGCGCGACTACACCCGTGACCGTCATCGCACGGTGGACGACCGGCCCTACGGCGGCGGCCCCGGCATGGTGATGATGGTGGAGCCGCTACGCGCCGCCATCCGTGCTGCGAAACGGCAGGCGCCGCAGGGCGCGCCGGTGATCCACCTCTCCCCGCAGGGGCGGGTGCTGGATCAGGCGGGACTGCGAGAGCTGGCCGCGCTGCCGGGCATGGTGCTGGTGGCGAGCCGCTACGAAGGCGTCGACGAGCGCCTGATCGCGGCCGAGATCGACCAGGAATGGTCCATCGGTGATTACGTGCTGAGCGGCGGTGAACTGGCCGCGATGGTGTTGATCGATGGTGTCACACGGCTGCTGCCGGGTGCGCTGGGCCACGAGGACTCGGCCGAGCAGGACTCCTTTACGGACGGCCTGCTCGATCACCCGCACTACACGCGGCCCGAGGTGATCGACGGCGAACCGGTACCGCCGGTGTTGCTCAGCGGCGACCACGCGGCCATCCGCCGCTGGCGGTGCAAGCAGGCACTGGGACGTACCTGGCTGCGGCGTCCGGAGCTGTTGCAGGGCAGGCAGCTGGATGAGGAACAGCAACGGCTGTTGCAGGAATTCATCCGTGAGCACGAACAGAATTGAGTAACAACTTGAATAAACCGGTATAATCCGCCGCAAATATAGTGGAGCAGATCATGAGCAATATCATTAAAGAACTCGAAGCCGAGCAGATGAGCAAGGAAATTCCGGAGTTTGGCCCGGGCGATACGGTCATCGTTCAGGTCAAGGTCAAGGAAGGCACCCGCGAGCGCCTGCAGGCCTATGAAGGCGTGGTGATTGCCAAGCGCAACCGCGGCCTCAACTCTTCTTTCACCGTGCGCAAGATTTCCCACGGCGAGGGCGTCGAGCGCGTGTTTCAGACCTACAGCCCGATGGTGAGTGAAATCAAGGTCAAGCGTCGTGGTGACGTGCGTCGCGCCAAGCTGTATTACCTGCGTGGTTTGCAGGGCAAGGCTGCGCGCATCAAGGAAAAGCTCTAAGCTCACGGCCGGTTGGTTCGCGACGAGGATGCAGAGTCCCTTGGGGGTGTTAAAATGATTGCCAACAGCCCCTTGTCTGCAGACAAATTGTCTACCAGCGAAACGGCTTGTAGCAACGACCTGCAGAAAAATGCCCGGCTCATGCCGGGCGTTTTTTTGTCCCGGATTTATGGGCCGCTGCAGGGATGACAGGGTAATGTCGAGACCCGAAAATTTTGATGCGATCATCTCATTGTCTCTGTTGCCGGACGCGTGGATGCTGGGGATTCGTACCACTGCCCGGGGATTGAGTGGCATAGAATTCCTGCCCTTGCAGCCCGCTGTTGCTCCGGGGACGGTGCTGGCGGAGCGGGTGGCGAGGCAGCTCGAAAATTACTTTGCCGATCCCGACTGGACGTTTGATCTGCCGCTGGACTTGCAGGGTAGTGAATTCCAGTTACGGGTCTGGCGACGTTTGGGCGAGATTCCGGCCGGCCGGCCGCTGAGCTATGGTGAGCTTGCGGCCGGCATCGGCAGTGGCGCGCGCGCGGTGGGCAACGCCTGTCGCAGAAATCCCGTGCCGCTGGTGCTGCCCTGTCACCGTGTGGTGGCGAAGTCCGGGCTGGGTGGTTTTGCCGGTAGCACTCAGGGCGGATTCATGCCCATCAAGCAGGCCCTGCTGGCCCATGAGTCGCAGCACTGAAACGGTGCTGGCCGACAGCGAACAGGCGGAAATCGAGCGTTTTCTCGATGCCCTGTGGATGGAGCGGGGTCTGAGCGCCAATACCCTGTCGGCCTATCGACGGGATCTGGAAGGTTTTACGCGCTGGCTGATGACTCAAGGCTGCGGGCTGCTGCAGGCGGGACGCGGCCAGTTGCAGGACTTTCTTGCCTGGCGGCACCAGGCTGGCAGCCAGCCCCGCACTATCGCCCGGCAGCTCTCGTGTCTGCGGCGGTTCTACCGGTTTTCTGTTCGGGAAGGCCGCATACAGCAGGATCCGACGGAGCGTATCGATGCGCCAAAGGTCGGGCGTCCGTTGCCGGAGGCGCTGACCGAGGCCGACGTCGAGGCCCTGCTGGCGGCGCCGCAGACCGGTGATGTGCTGGGTCTGCGCGACCGGGCCATGCTGGAGCTGTTGTACGCCACCGGCCTGCGGGTCTCCGAACTGGTGAACCTGAAGCTGGGGGAGGTCAACACGCGCCAGGGTGTGCTGCGTACCCAGGGTAAGGGTGGCAAGGTGCGGCTGGTGCCGCTCGGCGAGGAGGCGCTGGACTGGCTGGCACGATATCTGTCGACGTCCCGGCCGGAACTGCTCAAGGGACGGCAGTGTGATGCCGTATTTATCACCCGGCGCGGCGGGCCGCTGACGCGACAGGCCTTCTGGTACCTCATCAAGCGCCATGCGCAGCAGGCCGGCATTCACAGACATCTGTCGCCGCATACCCTGCGCCACAGCTTCGCCACCCACCTGCTCAATCACGGCGCCGACCTGCGTGTGGTGCAGATGCTGCTTGGCCACAGTGACTTGTCCACCACGCAAATTTATACTCACGTGGCCAATGAGCGACTGAAAGAGCTGCACGCGGCGCATCACCCGCGCGGCTGATGTTCGATGACTTGATAAACAGACAGAGGATTCGCTATGCCGTCTTTTGATGTGGTTTCCGAAGTGGATATGCACGAGCTGGGCAATGCCGTGGATCAAGCCAATCGCGAAGTGAATACCCGTTTTGATTTCAAGGGTGCGGATGCCCATTTTGAAGTATCGGGCACCGAGATCACACTTGCCGCAGAAAATGAATTCCAATTGCAGCAGATGATGGATATTTTGCAGAAAAAGATGGTCAAACGTGGGGTCGATATCGGCTGTCTTGATATCGCTGAAGCCGAGAGCAGTGGCATACGTGCCAAACAGAAAGTCACCGTGAGGCAGGGTGTGGACAAGGAAACGGCACGCAAGATCGTCAAGCTGATCAAGGAGATGAAGCTCAAGGTCCAGGCGGCGATACAGGGTGAGCAGGTGCGCGTCACGGCGAAAAAGCGCGACGACCTGCAGCAGGTGATGGCCATGCTGCGCGAGCAGAAGCTGGATTTACCGCTGCAATTTACCAATTTCAGAGATTAACCATTCAACCTGAACCCGTCATGAAATCACGGATTCAGGCCCAACAAAAACAGCCGGGTGCTGACGAGGACGATGGATGAATAAAATGATACGCGGGATACTGCTGGCCTTTCTGGCCGTGCCCCTGGCGATGGTGGTAACCGGGAGTAATGTCTCCGCAGGTGAGGGCGAGGATCTGGCGACGGTGAAGGAGGCATTGAAGGCCGCGGTACCGCAGGCCGATCCCGACAGCCTCACGGCCTCCCCCTTTCCCGGTATGTATGAAGCCGTCTACGGTGCGCAGGTTCTCTACATTTCCAGTGACGGGCGCTATCTGCTGGAAGGTGATCTGTTCGATCTGAAGACCCGCACTAACCTGTCAGAAAATAAGCGTCAGGCGGGGCGTGCCAAGGTAGTGAATGATATTGACCCCAAGACGATGATCATTTTTGCGGCCGAAAACCCCAAGTACACAGTCAGCGCATTTACTGATATCGATTGCGGTTACTGCCGCAAGCTGCACCGCGAAATGGCTGAATACAACAAACTGGGTATTACCGTGCGCTATCTGGCCTTTCCGCGCTCGGGGGTGGATACGGAGTCGTATTACAAGGCCGTGTCTGTTTGGTGTGCGGCAGACCGCAAGACGGCCATGACCGAGGCCAAATCGGGCGCGACACCACCAAAGCGTGAGTGTGACAATCCGGTGCAGGAGCACATGGCCGCTGCCCGTGCCGTTGGCGTGACCGGTACCCCCACGCTGGTGCTGGATAACGGGCGGGTGATTCCGGGCTATGTGGAGCCGCAGCGCCTGTTGCAGATGCTGGAGCAGTAGGACTGAAGCGGAGGGTGGGTATTTCCGCATGCTGCGGAATACCCAAAAACATCCACTGATAGATTCTTGCCTGAACCCGGATGTTTCATACATTCTGAAATATCCGGGTAATCGTGTCCCAGCGGATTTTTGGCTGGTTCTGTGCCGCGGTTTCACTGGCCAAACGTTATCTCTGCGGCCTCGGTTTTGTAGGAATTTTCTGAAATATCTGTAATCCCTCAAGGGCACTATTTACGTCACTGCCGGGCATTGGTGAATTACCGGCTTGTTTATATTGCAGAAAATGAAATTAAGCCGGCTGTTATCTGAAAATTGTATTTAGTCTGCCTGTTTTGCCCTCCTTGTTAAGTCATTTTTCTCTGATATTCTTTTACTCAATTCTTCATTTGCCTTCGGGCAAACCAAGGATGACATCAGGGATGGCTACAGGGATAGTTCGTCGAAGGATCGACACGGTCAGGGATTGGCCGGCAAGGAGGTAACGAAGGCGGCTACCGGGACGGGCCGCCTTCACTTTTTTGGGTGTTAATAAATTCTACGGTTTCGTTTCTTATTACGGGCTAGGGCTCGCGCAACAATAACTTTCTATTGTGGGGAGGTCGGTTCATCCTACCCGCATTTCCTGCTGCATCACGGGTGGGGCTTCGATGCGCAATTCCTGATGCTACTGAGACAGGGCGGTCAGCGTTCGAGGTATTTCAGCTTACCGGGCTTGCCATCCCATTCCTTGGCATCGGGCGGGGGATCTTTCATCTCCGTGATCACCGGCCACTCTTTCGCCAGTTCGGCATTCAATTCCAGAAAATGTTCCTGATCCTCCGGTACGTCGTCCTCGGCAAAGATGGCCTCGGCCGGGCATTCGGGTACGCAGAGGGTGCAGTCAATACATTCATCCGGATTGATGACCAGGAAATTGGGGCCTTCGTGGAAGCAGTCCACCGGGCAGACTTCCACGCAATCCGTGTATTTACATTTGATGCAGTTTTCGGTGACGACGTAGGTCATGAAATTTCTCCGGCTGGGTGACGCTCGGCGGTATTAACCCGGCATCAATATTGATGCCGGGTTAATTATCACGAGTAGATAGTGTAAAGGGTACTTCAAATTATGAGAAGCGCCCTGTAGCCTGTGGCAGAAAATTGGCAGTGACTGGATGTTTGGCGTGGAGATGATATGAAGAGACATTTTGTGCGTGGTTTACTGATTCTGCTTTGCGGCCTGCTGTTGGTTGCCTGCGAGGAAGATACCCCGCCACTGGAATGGGTGCCGGGCTGGCAGCAGGGGACAAACACCCTGGTGAGCCGCTCTGGTGCGGCTGCGCTGGAGGTCAACGGGGTCATTCACCTCATTGGTGGGGTGGACGGTCGTGAATTCCGTGCCAGTTCAGAGTATGCCCGTATCCTGCCCGATGGCAGTCTGTCTGATTGGCAACCGGGCCCCTCTCTCAATGTGGAGCGGGGTTTCTTCACCGCCACGGTCAGCGGCAACCACGTCTATGTCGCCGGTGGAGGACGTGGCCCCAACGGCAGTATCCAGCTCACCTCGGTGGAGCGTGCGGAGATTCTCGCCGACGGCACCCTCGGCCCCTGGCAGCTGGAAAAACATGAGCTGAATGTCAAGCGGCGCTGCTCACGTCTGCTGGTGCTGGGCAACCATATTTACGCCTTTGGTGGCTTCGGCGGCATCCTGCTGGACACGGTGGAGAGCGCCGAGATTCTACCCGATGGCTCGCTGGACGAGTGGCTGGTGCTGGATGAGCGCATGACGGTATCGCGTTACATCTCCGGTTCGCTGGCGGCTGATGGCCGGGCCTACCTGATCGGTGGTCACGACAAGGTACGCGGGGTGGGCATCAAAAACGTGGAATGGAGCCATGAGACGGCCGATGAACCGGGCTTCCTCGATCCCTGGCAGGCCACCGCACCGCTGCTCACCGGGCGTTACGGTCTGGAGGTGGCGCGTTACGGTGACTATCTCTATGCCCTCGGTGGGCTCGACGGCGCACGCTATCTCGACAGCATCGAAAAGGCCCGCCTGAAGCCCGAGGGTGGGGTAGAGGCGTGGACTGAAACCACGTCCATGGTCTCGCCGCGCGAAGGCATGAACATTGTCGTCAAGGGGGATCATATCTATGTCATCGGTGGCGGCAACCTGCAGGGCTACCCCGGCAGCGTGGAGTACGCCACCTTCGACACCAAGGGTGATATCGGTTTCTGGGCACTACCGGAGGCGGCGAAAAAGCATCGCGAGGCCATCGCCGCGCGTGAGGCGGCCCGGGCGGTTCTGCCCAACGAGGCGGTGATCGTGCAGAACATCCAGACCGCCAGCTATTCCTACCTGCAGGTGCAACGTGACGATGGTGCCGTGGCTTGGTTGGCCGGTCCGCGCACGGACCTGACCAAGGGCAGCCGCATCCAGTTTGCCGACGGTGTGTTCATGTCCAACTTCTACAGCAAGGAACTCAAGCGCAATTTCCCGGCGGTGATGTTCATTGGTGAGATCCGACCGGTGAAGGCGAAGAACGACGGTTGAACGCTTAGATATTTACTGGTTGTTTGGAAGGGCGCTACCTGCGTGTGGCGCCTTTATGGTGAGTGAGAGGCGTGGGCGAGGGGTAATGAAGGCAGGTCAGGCCTTTTTTACGAACTGGGATTTCAGCTTCATGGGGCCGATGCCATCGATTCTACAATCGATATCATGATCACCCTCGACGAGGCGGATGTTCTTTACCTTGGTGCCAACCTTGACCACGGCTGAGGAACCCTTGACCTTGAGATCCTTGATCACGGTCACCGTGTCGCCGTCGGTCAGCAGGTTGCCGTTGGCATCCTTGACGACGAGGGTGTCTTCATCGCTTTCCGCGGTGGCATCCTTCGACCACTCATGGGCACATTCGGGGCAGATGTACAGATTGCCGTCTTCGTAGCTGTATTCGGAATTGCATTCGGGGCAGTTGGGGAGATCGCTCATTATGTTTCCTGGGATATTTGGGTTTCACCTGAACCCTCGGATTCAGGTTTCAGCACAGTCCGGTAGGTTGGCAGAGAGCGCAGCGAACCCCGATGTCTCGTGCAGGTGTTGGGGTTCGTTCCTCGGCTTTGGCATCCTGCGTCGCCCTACCTCCTGCATGCAGTCGTCATCCCAACCTACTTTGATGCGTCCAGCAATTCGCGCAGACGATAGAGGGCATCCAGTGCCTGACGTGGGGTGAGATCGTCGGGCTTCGTTTCGCGCAGGGCGTCGAGGGCGGGATTGCTGGGATTTCCACTGTCTTCGCCGAACAGGGAAAACTGCTGCGCGGCTTGCGTCGCCGACTGTTCGTGCAGGCTTTGTGCTTCCAGTCGTTTGAGGTGTTCGCGGGCACGCTGGATAACGGCAGATGGCACGCCGGCCAGGGCGGCGACCTGTAGGCCATAACTTTGATTGGCAGGCCCTTCTTTTACACTGTGCATAAAGATAATGCCGTCGCCATGCTCGACGGCGTCGAGGTGCACATTGGCTACGTTGGGCAGGGTTTCCGGCAGGCTGGTGAGTTCAAAATAGTGCGTGGCGAAGAGGCTGAAGGCACGCACTTTGGCGGCCAGTTGTTCGGCGCAGGCCCAGGCCAGTGACAGGCCGTCGAAGGTGGATGTTCCGCGGCCGACTTCGTCCATCAATACCAGGCTGCGCTCAGTGGCATTGTGCAGGATATTGGCGGTCTCGGTCATTTCCACCATGAAGGTGGAGCGGCCACCGGCGAGGTCGTCAGAGGCGCCGATACGGGTAAAGATGCGGTCGAAGGGACCGATCACGGCGCGCGTGGCGGGCACGAAGCTGCCGACGTGGGCAAGCAGGGTGATCAGCGCGATCTGGCGCATGTAGGTGGATTTGCCGCCCATGTTGGGGCCGGTGATGATCAGCATGCGGCGCTGCTCATCGAAGCGCACGTCGTTGGGAATGAACGGGTCGTCCAGCACTTGCTCCACCACCGGGTGACGACCGCCTTCGATCAAAAGGCCGGCTCTGTCGCTCATTTCCGGCTGACACAGGTTGAGGCCCTCCGCGCGCTCTGACAGGTTGGCCAGGGCATCCAGTTCGGCCAGTGCCGCCGCCGAGTCTTGCAGGGCGGGCAGGTACTCCGCCAGATAATCGAACAATTCCTCATACAGTGCCTTTTCGCGTGCCAGGGCACGTTCACTGGCGCTCAGGGCCTTGTCTTCGAAGGCCTTGAGTTCGGGCGTGATGTAGCGCTCTGCACCTTTTAATGTCTGTCTACGGACATAGTCGGCGGGTACTTTGTCGGCGTGGATACGGCTGATTTCGATGTAATAGCCGTGCACGCGGTTGTAGGCGACTTTCAGTGCGCTGATGCCGGTGCGTTCGCGCTCGCGGGTTTCCAGGTCTAACAGGAATTGGCCAGCATCTTTTTTGATCGAGCGCAATTCATCCAGTTCTTCGTCGAAGCCGGGGGCGATGACACCGCCGTCGCGGATCAGTACCGGCGGCTCTTCGATGATGGCGCGGACGAGTAATTGATGCAGTTCGGGGTATTCGCCGATGCGTGCGTCGATGCCTTCCAGTGTGTGGCAGTCCTGACCGGTGAAGATGCCGGTGAGTGTGCTGTGCAGGCCGGGCAAGCGGCCGAGGGTGGTGCGCAGTTGGGTGAAATCACGCGGCCGTGCGCTGCGAATGGCGATGCGGGCGAGGATGCGTTCGACATCACCGACACTGCGCAGGGTTTCCTGCAGGTCTTCGAAGTGCCGCTGTTCCAGCAGTACCGCCACGGCCTGATGGCGTTGGCGCAGTTGTGTGTGATCGGCCAGTGGGCGATTGATCCAGCGCCGTAGCAGGCGGCTGCCCATGGGCGTGCTGGTGCGATCCATGACCCAGGCGAGGGTGTGTTCGCGGCCACCACTGAGGTTGCTTTCCAGCTCCAGATTACGGCGACTGGCAGCGTCCAGCACGATGCTGTCTTCGCGTCGCTCCACGTGCAGGGCGCGGATGTGCGGCAGGGCGGTACGCTGGGTGTCCTTGACATATTGCAGTGCACAACCGGCGCTGGCGATGGCAAGGCTCAGGCCGTCGCAGCCGAAGCCGGACAGGTCGCGGGTGCCGAATTGTTGGGTCAGCAGGCGCAGGGCGGTGTCCAGCTCGAAATGCCACGGGGCCTGATTACGTAGTCCGCAGCGTTCGCCGTCGATGGGCACGGCGGCGTCTTGGTTGACCAGCAGTTCGGCCGGGTTCAGGCGTTCGATCTCGCCATTCAGGGCCTCGTGCCCTTCCACCTCTAATACGGAAAAGCGGCCGCTGGTGACGTCCAGCGCGGCGATACCATAGCGGCCATGCTCGCCGGTGACGGCAACGACGAGGCTGTCGCGGCGCTCTTCCAGCAGCACCTCGTCGGTGACTGTGCCGGGGGTGACGATACGCATGACCTTGCGTTCCACCGGCCCCTTGCTCTTGGCCGGGTCGCCGATCTGTTCGCAGATGGCGACGGATTCGCCCAACCGCACCAGTTTGGCGAGATAGCCATCGGCGGCATGGTAGGGGATACCGGCCATGGGGATGGGTTCGCCATTGGACTTGCCGCGTGCGGTGAGGGTGATGTTTAGCAGGCGTGCGGCCTTTCTGGCATCGTCAAAAAACAGCTCATAGAAATCGCCCATGCGGTAGAACAGCAGGGTGTCCGGGAAGTCAGCCTTGAGACGCAGAAATTGCTGCATCATGGGGGTGTGCTGGGATGTCTTTTTGCTGTTAGCGGGCATGGCTTCAGATTGTATTGGGAGCAGGCTGGGTTTGTGCGCGACAGGTGTTGCTGCACACGTGTTCTGTTTTTGGGGACTTCTGATCCATTTTCTGAATATTATCGCGGCTGAAGCCGCTCCCACAATTTATAAAACAGCAACTTCTGTAACAAAATGTGAGAAGCATCGCGGGCAAGGCCCGCTCCTGCAAATAGTCTCAGGCTTCGATGGGTGTGTCGGGGCTGTTGCCCCAGTCGGACCACGAACCGGGGTAGCCTTTGATATTCGGATAGCCAAGGACTTTCAGCACGAAATAGGTCAGTGCCGAGCGGTGATGGGTCTGACAATAAGTGATCACGGTTTTATCGGCGGTGATGCCTTTGCCTTCGAGCAGGGCACGCAGGTCCATTTCGGACTTCAGGCGCATGTTGCGTGATTTGTCCATGACCTCGAACCAGTCGATGTTTATGGCGCCGGGGATGTGGCCGCCGCGTTCCGCGAATTTCTTTTTACCACTGTATTCCTGAGGGGAGCGGGAGTCCCACAGCACCACACCGGGGTCGTTCAAATGGCTGAGGATGTAGTCGCGGCTGGCCAACGGGGCATCGGTGATGTTGACCGGGTATTCACTCTGCACCGGGTGGTGTGCGGTGATTTCCAGCGAGTGACCTTCGTTGGCCCAGCTGAACAGGCCGCCGTTGAGCAGTGCGCCTTTCTTGTGGCCGACGGTATCCAGCGTCCACAGAAAGCGCGCCGCGCGGCCACCACCTTCGTCATCGTAGGCGACGACCTGGGTTTTCGGGGTGAGGCCGATGCCGGAAAAAATATTGCCGAGGCTGGTGGCATCCGGCAGCAGGCCCATGCGCGGCTTGTTCAGGCGTACGATCTGCGAGTAGTCAAGATGCACCGCAGCGGGGATGTGGCCCTTGGCAAAGGTTTCTGGCTTGCACAGGTCGACCACCAGCAGGCCGTCGCGGCCGAGTTGTTGTTCCAATTGTTCGGGTTCGATGACGAGGGGCATGTTTTTCATGGGCTATCTTCTTTTCTACGTTATTTTACTTCTTCGGGTTCGGGGGGCTCGCCGGGCTGCGCGAGATTGCTGCCAGGGGTGATGCCGGAGAGGCGCATCTGCAGGCGCATATTACTCATGGAGTCGGCATAGGCAAGGGCGGTTTCCTCGCTGATGCGACCCTCGACATACAGCTCGTACAGCGACTGGTCCATGGTGCGCATGCCGGAATTGGCATCCTTTTCCATCACGTCCACCAGTGAGACAAAGTCGCCGCGGCGGATGAGGTCGCGCACGCGCGAGGTGGAGAGCAGCATTTCCACCGCCACGGTGCGCCCGCCTTCGAGGGTGGGCACCAGCACCTGTGAGATCACGGCCTTGACGTTCTGCGCCAGGGTGATGTAGAGCAGGTCGCGCTTTTCCTGCGGGAACATGTTGACGATGCGCTCGAAGACCTGGCTGGCATTGTTGGCGTGCAGGGTGGCCAGGCACAGATGGCCGGTGTCGGAGAATTCCAGCACGTCCTCCATGATTTCGTGTTCGCGGATTTCGCCGATCATCAGCATGTCCGGTGATTGGCGCAGGGCGTTGACGAGGGCCTTGTGATAGGAGTTGGTGTCGACGCCGATTTCACGCTGATTTACCACCGACTGCTTGTGCTGCAGGATGTATTCGATGGGGTCTTCGACGGTGATGATGTGGCTGATGGTGTTGCTGTTGCGGTGGTCGATCATCGCCGCCAGGGTGGTGGACTTGCCGGCACCGGACGGACCGACCACCAGGATCAGGCCGCGCTTGAGCATCACCAGATCCTGCAGCATGTCGGGCACGCCCAGGGTTTCGAAACCGGGTACTTCAAAGGGCACGGCGCGGATTACCATGCTGATCTCGCCACGCTGGTGGAAGACGTTGAAACGAAAGCGGCCGATGCCGGGCACGGTGTAGCCGAGGCTGATCTCCAGTTCTTCCTCGAAGGCCTCGGCATGCTCCTTGCGCATCACCAGTTTGGCCATCTGATCCGTCATGCCCGGCGCCAACGGCTGAATGGGGTGGGGTTGCAGGGCGCCGTTGATACGGAAGGCGGGGGGAGATCCTGTGCTCAGGAACAGATCCGAGGCGCCACTGGACACCATTTCTTTTAACAGTTTGGAAAGGAGTTCCATGCCGTGTTTTTACCTTACTTCGTGCCGGGAAAATGGGAGCCTGGCATCGGGCGCAGGCCGGAAGCGGTGAGTGTAACAAAATTTGCGGCCCGGATTGGGCGACGGCGTATTGAACCTAATCAGCTGAATCTACTCGGCACCTACTCTTGTGTCGCCTACCAATAGTTTCAGTCCACCATAGAGACACAAGAATCCACAGGGGAGTTGGCTACCCATCCTGTGCGCACAGCGCACACTACACCTATCCGTAGCGTGTGCTGTGCGCACGGCGGCATAGACTCATTTTGATTGAAGGGCAGAATCCGCCGCGGGGCGAACGAGGGTGGTCAGGCGGTCCTTTTCAGCGGGGCTTCATGCAGGCAGATGACGTTTTCAGTCTTGCGGCGTGGGCGGGCGACTGCTGACTCGACAGGCATTGGGGGCGGGGTAATGGAGAGAATCTCGAACTGGCTGCCCGAGCCTTGAAAGGCCAGCATCAGGGTGAATTCCTCCAAGCGGTCGAGTCCGTCGTGCAGGGTCAGTTCCAGTGCCTGGTGATCTCGTTTTGAGGTGCTGTTGGGGACGCCGTTCACATGGCCGCTCTCGTGTGAGGTTATCCTTAACGTCGGTATTGCCACACGGAAACTTGAGTATTCGCTGTAGATACTATTTCTCTCCCTCAAGCACCTGCCTCTGTGTAGGGGGGGTAGCGTCTGAGCATGCAGAGCCGTGTGTGTAGGAGTGGGTCATGCCCGCGAAAAGCAACAAAAAACAACCTGTGCGGCTTCAGCCGCGAAGAAGGCGGGTTCATTCGCGGCTGAAGCCGCTCCCACAATATTTGCGATAACAATCCCGGCGGTGAGGAATAAAACCATCGCGGGCATGGCCTGCTCCTACACTCAATGGATTTCTCTGCCTCGGTCGTGGAAGAATTCTTTAGTAGTGTAGTTCTGTAGGGTGGCCCCCCCACCAGGGGCGTACCGGCAAGAACGCCCGGTGGGTGGTGTCCACCCTACAGTTTGCCGGTTAGCGCAGCAGGTCTTCCGTCAGGTGCGGGCGAATGGCCTGCAGAACGGCCTTGAATACCTTGGGATTACCGGCCACTACGTTGCCGCTGTCGAGGTATTCGTTGCCGCCGCCGAAGTCGCTCACCAGTCCGCCGGCTTCCTGCACCAGCAGTGCGCCGGCGGCGGTATCCCAAGGACTGAGACCGATTTCCCAGAAACCATCGAGACGTCCGGCTGCCACGTAAGCCAGATCCAGTGCCGCGGAACCGGGACGGCGGATGCCGGCGGTCATGGGGAACAGGGCGCGGAAGGTGGCCAGGTAGACATCGAGGTGTTGCTGTTGCTTGAACGGAAAACCGGTACCGAGCAGGGCGCCGTCCAGTCCGCGGTGCTTGCTGACGCGGATCCGGCGGTCATTGAGCTGTGCGCCGGCACCGCGGCTGGCGGTGAACAGCTCCTGGCGTGTGGGATCGTAGATCACCGCCTGCTCCAGCCGGCCGCGTACCTTGAGGGCGATGGAGACGGCGTATTGGGGAAAGCCATGCAGGAAATTGGTGGTGCCGTCCAGCGGGTCGATGATCCACTGGTATTCGGGATTGCTGCCCTGCTCGCCGCTTTCCTCGGCGAGGATGCTGTGATCGGGAAAGGCATCGCGCAGGATCTCGATAATGATCTGCTCGGCCTGCCGGTCCACCTGGCTGACGAAGTCATTGGGGGCCTTGGTAACGATGTCGAGACGGTCGATGTCATCGGCGCAGCGGGCGATGTGATTGCCAGCGCGGCGGGCGGCGCGAACCGCGATATTGAGCATGGGATGCATAGGATATCTGTGTTGGCTTTTGCTGCGGGAAAGGCGGCGCGACTTTAGCAGAATTGGTTCGCCATTGCACTTCCACCGTGCCGTGGCAGGCGGTGGTTTCACAAGTGCGGAGACTCGGGTAAGGTGTGCGCGATGTTGAACAGGGTCAGAATTGTCTTGGTGGATACCTCCCACCCCGGGAACATCGGCGCGGTGGCGCGGGCGATGAAGAACATGTGCCTGAGCCAGCTGTATCTGGTGCAGCCACAGCAGTTTCCCCATGCCGGGGCGACGGCGCGTGCATCCGGCGCCGATGACCTGCTGGCCGCGGCGGTGGTGTGCGATTCGCTGCCGGAGGCGCTGGCGGGTTGCGGGCTGGTGGTGGGCGCCAGTGCGCGCCTGCGGCACCTGAAGCTGCCGCAGTGGGATCCGCGCCAGTGTGCCGAACGGGTGGTCGAAGAGGCCCGGCAGCGGGACGTGGCGATCATCTTTGGTCGCGAGCACTCAGGGCTGACCAACGAAGAACTGGCACTGTGCCATTATCTGATGCATATCCCCAGCAATCCGGACTATAGTTCGCTGAATATCGCCGCTGCGGTACAGGTCGTCACCTATGAGCTGCAGATGGCGAGTGGCTCACCGAATGTGGAGGCAGCCGAAAGTGAATCGGAGCCGCCGGTCAGCGCCGACGAGATGGAGCGTTTTTATACCCACCTGCGTGAGACCCTGGTGGATATCGGCTTTCTCAACCCGGATAACCCGCGAGTGATGATGCGCCGTCTGCGGCGCCTGTTTAATCGTGCCCGCCCCAATCAGGTGGAGATGAATATTCTCCGTGGCATTCTCACCGCCAGCCAGAAGCCGCGTCCGCGGCCAGAAAAATAATTTCGTAGTTACTTATGGGGGTATTATACTCCTGTTCAGCCTACCTTCAGGGTAGGGTATTACTGTTCATATGTTGAGTGTTTCAGACGGGAACATGTTTAAACAGATTCGTGAAGACATCCGCTGCGTGTTTGACCGCGACCCGGCGGCACGCACCATTTTCGAGGTGCTGACCACCTACCCAGGGGTGCACGCGCTGATGTTTCATCGCCTGAGCCACGGCCTCTGGCGCCTGGGGCTGCGCTGGCTGGCGCGCTGGATTTCCGCCCTCAGCCGCTGGTTGACGGGTATCGAGATCCACCCCGGCGCCCGCATCGGCCAGCGCTTTTTCATCGATCACGGCATGGGCGTGGTGATCGGCGAGACGGCGGAGATCGGTGATGACTGCACCCTCTACCACGGTGTCACCCTGGGTGGCACCAGTTGGGAGAAGGGCAAGCGCCATCCCACCCTGGGCAACAACGTGGTGGTGGGCGCCGGTGCCAAGGTGCTGGGGCCGATCATCCTCGGCGATGGCGTGCGGGTAGGTTCCAATTCGGTGGTGGTGAAGGACGTGTTGTCCGGCGCCACCGTGGTGGGCGTGCCGGGGCGGGTGGTTTGCCCGGATCGTTCCGAGGCCGAGCGTCGCCGCCACGCCACCGCGCAGAAGCTGGGTTTCGACGCCTACGGTGCTACCCAGGATGCGCCGGACCCGGTGGCCAATGCCATCAACAGCCTGCTGGATCATGTGCATGTTATGGACAGCAAGATGGAAACCATGTGCGCTGCGCTCAAGCGCCTGGATGCCGAATATGCGGATGTTGCCCTGCCTGAGCTGGGCGATTGCAGCATTTCGGATGCCATCGCAGAGGTAGAGGATGTTACCGAAGAGATGGACGGCACGGATGCAAAGCGCGAAAGACTGGACGAGCCGAATTAACTTGACTTTGTTGCTTGGTTATAGATAATAACCAACTAATTAGGTAAAGTATTGGCTCGGTCAAGCGAAGGTGGGCACATTGCTTGTGTTGCCCGGTTAATCACAAGGGACAGGCATGCGGTACGTGCCGAGCCTGATGTTAAATGCCGCAGGAGAGAGATTGATGAGACTGACAACCAAGGGTCGTTATGCCGTAACCGCAATGCTGGATTTGGCGCTGCACGCCACCGACCGGCCGATTACGCTGGCGGATATCTCCCAGCGCCAGGGTATCTCCCTGTCCTATCTGGAACAGCTGTTTTCCCGTCTGCGCAAACAGGGTCTGGTGATCAGCGCCCGCGGGCCGGGCGGCGGCTACCGCCTGAGCCGTGCCGCCGATGAAATCAATGTGGCGGCCGTCATCACCGCGGTGGATGAAAAGGTTCACGTTACCAAGTGTGAAGGACGCGGCGACTGCCAGAATGGCGAGGCCTGCCTGACCCACGAACTGTGGTGTGATCTCAGCGCACAGATTTATAACTTCCTCGATGGCATCACCCTGGGTCAGCTGGTGAAACGAGAATTCGTGCAGGAAGTCAATCTGCGTCAGGAGCGACAGGTGGCCGGCCTGCGCGGCTGACACCCTGCGGATATCGGCATGGCGACCTATCTGGATCACAATGCGACCACCGCGCTTGACGAGCGCGTGCTGCAGGCCATGCTGCCGTATCTGCGCGAGGAGTACGGCAACCCGTCCAGCGTCCATCAGCCGGGACGCCGCGCCCGCGCGGCGCTGGACATGGCCCGTGAGCAGGTGGCGGCGCTGGTCAACGCACACCCCTCACAAGTGGTATTTACCAGCGGTGGAACCGAGGCCAATAATCTGGCCCTCAAGGGCGTGGCCATGCGCCGTGCCCCGGGTCTGCTGGCGCTGAGCGCCGCTGAGCATGCCTCGGTGATGGGCCCGGCGCAGGCCTTGGTCCGTCAGGGCTGGCAACTGGAACAGGTGGCGCTGGACGCCAGTGGCCAACTGGATGCCGATTCGCTGAAAAGTGTGCTGGACAGCCGCCCGGCCCTGCTGGCGCTGATGATGGCCAACAACGAGACCGGCGTGCTGTTCGACATCGCCGGCGTGGCAGCGGTAACCCGCGAGGCAGGCACGGTGCTATTGGTCGACGCGGTGCAGGCGGTGGGTAAGCTGCCGGTTGATTTTGCCGCCAGCGGCGCCCATTTAATGAGTCTGTCGGCGCACAAGATCTACGGCCCCAAGGGTGTCGGTGCGCTGATCGTCGACAAGGCGCTGGATATCGAGCCGCTGCTGCACGGCGGCGGACAGGAGAAGGGCCGCCGCGCCGGCACCGAGAATGTCGCTGCCATCGCCGGTTTCGGCAAAGCGGCGGAGCTGGCGTTGGCCGAGTTGGAGCAGCGGCGTACGCACATGCGCGAACTGCAGCGACACCTGGAGCAGCGTTTGCGGGCGGAGATAACGAAGATTGTGCTGTTTGGCGTGGAGGCGAAACGCCTGCCGAACACCACCTATTTCGCCATTCCCGGCATCGATGGCGAAACCCTGATCGTCAGCCTCGATCAGGCCGGGATGGCGGTGGCCAGCGGCTCCGCCTGTGGCAGTGGCGATGTCGAGCCCAGCCATGTGCTGCTGGCGATGGGGGTGGATCGCGGACTGGCTAGCGCCGCGGTGCGGGTCAGCCTGGGCAAGGATTCACGCCGCGAGGAGATCGACGCCTTTGTCGACCAGCTCAAGGCGCAGGTGAAGACATTACAGAGTTTCGGCTCTCTGGCCTGTGCCTGAGTTGCCGTCGATAAATGAAATTACAGGCTATTTGCAGGATTAAGGGGTACCGATGAGCAGTACAAGAAAGCGTCCTATTTACATGGATTACGCGGCTACCACGCCGATGGATCCGCGCGTCGCCGAAAAGCTGAACCAGTTTCTGACCCCGGACGGCGAGTTCGGCAACCCGGCTTCGCGTTCCCACGTCTACGGCTGGCATGCCGAGGAGGCGGTGGAGATAGCCCGCAAGCAGGTCGCTGATCTGCTTGGCGCCAATCCCAAGGAGATCGTCTGGACCTCCGGCGCCACCGAGTCCGACAACCTGGCCATCAAGGGCGTGGCGCATTTCCATGTCAAAAAGGGCAAGCACATCGTCACCAGCAAGACCGAGCACAAGGCGGTGCTGGACAGCTGCCGCCAGTTGGAGCGCGAAGGCTTCGAGGTTACCTATCTCGATCCCGAACCCAACGGCCTCATCGACCTGGGCAAGCTGGAGGCGGCGCTGCGCGATGACACCACGCTGGTCTCCATCATGCACGTCAACAACGAGCTGGGGATCATCCAGGACATCGCCGCCATCGGCGAACTGACCCGCGCGCGCAAGATCCTGTTTCACGTCGACGCCGCCCAGTCCGCCGGTAAGCTGCCCATCGACTTGTCGAGCCTGAAGGTGGACCTGATGTCCTTCTCCGGGCACAAGATCTACGGCCCCAAAGGCATCGGCGCCCTCTATGTGCGCCGCAAGCCGCGCGTGCGTCTGGAGGCGCAGATGCACGGCGGCGGCCATGAGCGGGGTATGCGTTCCGGCACCCTGGCCACCCACCAGATTGCCGCCATGGGAGAGGCCTTTCGTATTGCCAACGAGGAGATGGAGGCCGAGCAGGCCCGTCTCAGCGCCCTGCGTGATCGCCTGTATAATGGCCTCAAGGATCTGGAAGAGGTGTACGTCAATGGCGACCTCGAGCACGGCGTGCCCAATGTGCTCAATATCAGTTTCAACTTCGTCGAGGGTGAATCGTTGATCATGGCGCTGAAGGATCTGGCGGTGTCGTCCGGTTCCGCCTGTACCTCGGCCAGCCTGGAGCCGTCCTATGTGTTGCGCGCCTTGGGCCGCAGTGACGAGCTGGCGCACAGTTCCATCCGCTTCAGCATCGGCCGCTTTACCACCGAGGAAGAGGTCGACTACACCATTGAATACGTACGCGGGGCCATCGGCAAGCTGCGCGAGCTGTCTCCGCTGTGGGATATGTACAAAGACGGCATCGACCTGTCGCAGGTCAAGTGGGCGGCGCACTGAGGCCTTTTCTCAACAGGCCACAAGCCGCGCAAACGAACAGATAGAGGTAAGACATCATGGCATACAGTGATAAGGTTCTGGATCATTACGAAAATCCCCGCAATGTCGGCAACATGGATGCCGAGGATGAGAACGTCGGTACCGGCATGGTGGGCGCGCCTGCCTGCGGCGACGTGATGCGCCTGCAGATCAAGGTCAACGACGAGGGCGTCATCGAGGACGCGCGCTTCAAGACCTACGGCTGCGGTTCGGCTATCGCCTCCAGCTCCCTGCTCACCGAGTGGGTGAAGGGCAAGACCCTGGATGAGGCCGGCAAGATCAAAAACACCGAACTGGCCGAAGAGTTGGCCCTGCCGCCGGTGAAGATCCACTGTTCGGTGCTGGCCGAGGACGCCATCAAGGCCGCTATCGAGGACTTTCGTGGCAAGCAGGGTGGCAAAGACAAGGCCGAGTCGGCCTGAGGCGACAAGCAGCTATGGCAATTACACTGACTGACGCCGCCGCCGCGCGTATCAAAGCCTTTCTTGAAAACCGCGGCAGCGGATGTGGCCTGCGCCTGGGGGTGAAGACCAGCGGCTGCTCCGGCATGGCCTATGTGCTGGAATTCGCCGACCAGGCCGAGGCGGAAGACACGGTGTTCGAGGATAAAGACGTGAAGATCATCATCGATCCTAAGAGCCTGGTGTATCTTGACGGCACCGAGCTGGACTATGCAAAAGAGGGTCTGAATGAAGGCTTCAAGTTCAACAACCCGAACGTCAAGGACAGCTGCGGCTGCGGCGAGAGCTTTACCGTTTGATGGATTTTTTCCCGCAACTGTATGCCACGGAGGCACAGAGGACACAGAGCGTGGCAGGTTGCCGCAAAGCTCAACAGACCCTAGTGGTAATGATATTGTGAAATCAGGCCTGCTGCCGGTTTGGGCGCCTTTTGCTCGTAATACTCCGTGTCCTCTGTGCCTCTGTGGCATGCTGAACAAATATTTTTTTTGATGCAAAGCAGCGACCTCACCAGCAGCTATTTCGAGTTATTCGCCCTGCCGGTGTCCTTCGATATCGACGGCGCGGTGCTCTCCGAACGCTACCGCGAACTGCAGCGCGCCGTGCACCCGGACAGGTTCGTCAATGCCGCGGATGCCGAGCGGCGTCTGTCCATGCAGCTGGCTACGCGTGTCAACGAGGGCTTTCGGACGCTGAAGGATCCGCTGGCGCGCGCCCGCTATCTGCTCGAACTCAAGGGCGTTGCCCTCGATGACACCGACACCCGCCTCGACGGCAGCTTCCTGATGCAGCAGATGGAGCTGCGAGAGCGCATGGATGCGGTGAAGGGCGCCGCAGGCGCCGAGCAGCGTCTGTACAAGCTGCGCGATGATATCCGTACGCTGCAGCGCCAACTGGTGGATGAGTTGTCCGGGTTGTTCACCGATGGCTCGCCGCAGGCCCTGCAGCAGGCGCGTGATGCAAGCCGCAAGTTACAGTTTTTCCACCGCCTTGGTGAAGAACTGGCTCAGCTGGATGACGAGCTGGCCATGTCCTGAGCCACGGCGTTTTTTCTGACGACAAGCTTTCGTCGCTCCCTAGCCAATAAAGTTGTAAACACTATGGCCTTATTACAGATCAGCGAGCCGGGACAGACCGCCGCCCCGCATCAGCACAAGCTGGCGGCCGGTATCGATCTCGGTACCACCAATTCCCTCGTTGCCACCGTGCGCAGCGGGCTGGCGGAAACCCTACCGGACGAGAATGGCAATCACCTGCTGCCCTCGGTGGTGCGTTATCGCCTCGGCCTGCCGCCGCAGGTGGGCGAGGAGGCCAGGGCGGCGCTGATTGAGGACCCGCACAACACCATCAGTTCTGTAAAACGCTTCATGGGTCGCGGCCTGGCGGATATTTGCAAGGGCTGCAGCTGCTCCGAGTACGAATTTGCGGAGAGTGCCGAGAGTGAATCCACGGTGCCACGCATCCGCACCGTGGCTGGTGACATCAGCCCGGTGGAGGCCTCGGCAGAAATTCTCAAGGTGCTCAAGGCGCGCGCGGAAAAGACCCTCGGCGGCGAACTCACCGGTGTGGTGATCACCGTGCCGGCCTATTTCGATGACGCCCAGCGTCAGGCCACCAAGGACGCCGCGCAGCTGGCTGGTCTCAATGTGTTGCGTCTGCTCAACGAACCCACCGCGGCCGCTGTGGCCTATGGTTTGGATCGTAATTCCGAGGGCGTGCACGTGGTCTACGACCTGGGTGGCGGCACCTTCGATATCTCTATTCTGCGCCTCAACCGCGGCGTGTTCGAGGTCATGTCCACCGCCGGCAACACCGCCCTTGGCGGTGATGATTTCGACCGTACCATCGCTCAGTGGCTGGCCGGGCAGGCCGGTCTGGGTGACGATATTTCCGTGCGCAAGATGCGCGCCCTGCGTGCCGAAGCCTGTCGTGCCAAGGAGGCTTTGTCCGATGTCGAGTCGGTGACGGTCTCAGTGGCCGTCAAGGATGGTGAGGTCTGGCGCGGTGAATTGAACCGCGAACAGCTCAACGCACTGATCGACCCGCTGATTCAGAAGACCCTTTCACCCTGCCGCCGCGCCCTGCGTGATGCCGGTATCGAGCTGGATGAAATCGAGGATGTGGTGATGGTGGGCGGCTCCACCCGCTCGCCACGGATACGCGAACGGGTCGGCGAATTTTTCCACTGCGAGGTACTGACGGACATCGACCCGGACAAGGTCGTCACCGTCGGCGCCGCCATCCAGGCCGACGTGCTGGTGGGCAACAAGCCCGACGACGAGATGCTGCTGCTGGACGTGATCCCGCTGTCGCTGGGTATCGAGACCATGGGCGGCCTGGTGGAAAAGGTGATCCCGCGTAACGCCACCATTCCCTGCGCCAAGGCGCAGGACTTCACCACCTTCAAGGACGGCCAGACCGCCCTCGCCGTGCACGTCGTGCAGGGTGAGCGCGAGCTGGTCAGCGACTGCCGCTCGCTGGCGCGTTTCGAGCTACGCGGTATCCCGCCCATGGCCGCCGGTGCGGCGCGCATCCGCGTTACCTTTCAGGTCGACGCCGATGGCCTGCTCTCCGTCACCGCCCGCGAACAGGCCTCCGGCGTCGAGAGCAGCGTACAGGTGAAGCCGTCCTATGGTCTCTCGGACCGCGAGATCGAACAGATGCTGCGTGACTCCATGGCCCATGCTGAAGAGGACGTCGCCGCGCGCAATCTGCGCGAGATGCAGGTGGAGGCCCGGCGTGCCATCGAGGCCGTGGAATCGGCCCTGGCCAGCGACGCCGGCCTGCTCAGCGCCGACGAACGCACGCGTCTCGACGCCGCCCTCGAAGACCTGCGTGCCCAGGCCGAAGGTAGTGACCATTTGAAGATAAAACAGGCCATCGAGGCCCTCAATGCCGCCAGTGACGATTTTGCCGCACGCCGTATGGATGCAGGCATCCAGGCCGCCATGGCGGGTCATAAACTGGAAGAATTTAGTTAAACAAACGCGACATCAACATGCCAAAAATCATATTCCTGCCCCACGAAGAAATCTGCCCCGAGGGCGCCGTCATCGAGGCCGAGCCGGGCACCACGATCTGTGACGCCGCCCTGGCCAACGGCATCGAGATCGAGCACGCCTGCGAGAAATCCTGCGCCTGCACCACCTGCCACGTCATCGTGCGCGAGGGTTTAGATTCCCTGCCAGAGGCCAGCGAAGATGAGGAAGACATGTTGGACAAGGCTTGGGGCCTGGAGCCGGATTCCCGTCTCAGCTGCCAGGCGGTGGTGGACGACAAAGACCTGGTGGTGGAGATTCCCAAGTACACCATCAACATGGTGTCCGAGAGTCATTGATGAAGTGGACCGATTCGCTGGAAATCGCCATTGCCCTGGATGAGGCACATCCAGACATTGATCCATTGCGGGTGAATTTCGTCGAACTGCGTGAGTGGGTTTTGGCGCTGGATGAGTTTGATGATGATCCCGAACACAGCGGTGAACGCATTCTCGAGGCGATTCAGATGGTCTGGATCGAGGAGCGGAAAAACTGAGGTTTTTCTGCCAAAATTTGTGTGGGTTGTGAGACGGCCTATCTGTTTCCGCTCCTTATCGTCCGGCGGTGCCTCAATAGCCATCAGCGGGTAGCACACGGGTAGAGCGGGTAGGGGGGCACAAGCGGGTAGTGCACGGGAATTCGTATCCAAGGATGTCAATCAGCCCGTGCCCTGGGAAAGTCTACTGAATCAGATCTACCTGGGTTCTGAAGCCTTCATAAACAAGGCGCAGGGAATGCTCGAAAGGGACCAGGACTTGAGTGAAATACCCGCGCCTCAGAAGCGACCCGTCCCAAAATCATTAGCCGAGTATGATAAGCAGGCTACGGATAGAGATCATGCGATTACACTGGCCTATGAGAGCGGCGGCTATAGTATGAAAGAGATAGGCTCTTATTGTTCCGATAAAAGGTTAAAACCACCGCCTTTCAGGCGGTCAGATTTATCAGCCATGTTTGGTGTGTGAGCGTTGAAGTTGGAGAGGGCAGTTGCCTCTCAGGTAGGATGCCGGTGAGCGGAGCGAACCGCATCGGTCGCGTCTCTGGAGTCTGTGCAGG
>CAJVYS010000008.1 GCA_913009875.1 uncultured Gammaproteobacteria bacterium
TTAATCTTCGAATACCTTCTGAACTACATCGAGAAATAGCTGCAAGAGCTACAGCATCAGATAAAAGTATTAATCAATTTGTATCGGAAATTCTTAAACGTTCAGTGAATTAACAAACGGCATATAACCAGTCGTTCAAGTTGACTCCGTAACACGGCACTTTTTTTGCAAAGTGCGCAAAAAAATCGCCATGTTACTACGCAACTTAACTATGCGTTAAGCATCATAAACAAACTAAGGTGACTCATGGAGAATAATGCTAAGGAAATAAAGGCTGGAGCCTATGTCAAAATAATGTACCTGGTTGGCCTAGCTATAATAATTTTGTCGTTTCTAGGAAAAGTACCCTATGCAATAAAGCTATTATCCCAGATGGGTAGAAATCCAAATATTGTTAATCCTGTGTTGGCAATAGTATTAATTGCTGTTGCATTGATAGTGTTGGTATTTCTTGGGGGTAGATTTCTCAATATTGCACGAGGAAAAATTAAACTGGACACTATTATTTATGGTAAAGGCGCTATGTACTTAAGAATATTTGGTATGGTTTTATTAAGCTTAGGCGTTGTTGTTACAGTACTTGTTTTCGGCAGCATGTTCATAGTGCGAGGCGGCGGTCAAATACTTATAGCAAGCTCATTTTCTTTTGCTATTCCTCTTGGTCTTGTTTTATTTGAGCTGTCGAGGTTAAGTGGTTTTGAAAATAAATATATAAGTAATGATGCTTAACGAATAAGGTTAGATTGTGAGAGTGAGGAACGAACGAACCACAATCTGAACCGTTTGTTGGACAAGCCCGGTGGTGGTGTGGAGTGATTTCGCTTTATTGAAAATATCTTTTTCGAAATCACAGGTCAATCACAGGGTCAGGTCTTTGATTTATGATAATGGGGCGCTATTCTTTCTTGAGGAAAATAATGCGAACAAGGATCGGTCTCATGACTCGCCCTCTACGACTGGAATTTGCGGGAGCGCTTTATCACATCACTTCGCGTGGTGACCGCAGGGAAGATATCTATGAAAATGACAAGGATCATCAGAGCTTTCTTCAATTGTTGGGACAGGTTTGTGATAGGCATAACTGGCTGTGCCATGCATACTGCCTGATGAGCAACCACTATCACCTACTGATCGAAACGCCCGATGCCAACCTTTCCAAAGGGATGCGTCACCTCAACGGTGTGTATACTCAAAGCTTCAATCGGGAACATAGTCGAGTCGGCCATGTTTTTCAGGGGCGATATAAGGCGATATTGGTAGAGAAGCAGTCTTACTTGCTCGAAGTTGCCCGTTATATCGTCCTCAATCCGGTGCGCGCGCAAATGGTCAGGTCGGCGCGTGAGTGGCCCTGGAGCAGCTACCGGGCCACGGCAGGACTGGCATCGTGCCCGACATGTTTGCATACCGACTGGATACTGGCGGGGTATAAGGGGTCAGCGGGGTATAAGCAGGGTATAAGGGGTCAGAGCCCTTTTATGGATGTTCTCAGCACTCCTCGGTAGTAGGGGCGGGCCATGCCCGCGATGAGTTCTGTCCTGATGGGGGGCGTTAACCTGTAGGAGCGGCTTTAGCCGCGAACGGTATTCCGGCTTTCTTCGCGGCTAAAGCCGCTCCTACAATTTTGTTCTGTGGCGAAGGGTAAAACCATCGCGGGCATGGCTCGCTCCTACCGGGCGGATGAGCCCACGGCGCCCTTATTTGATGCCCAGCTTTTTCTCCAGCAGCTGGATCTTTTTGCCCATCTCCAGGGAGATCTTCGCCAGTTCCTGGCGCAAGTAAATGTTCTCGATATTCATTTCCAGATGAAAGGCCAGGCGTTCGAGCACTTTTCGGTCTTCGTCGTTGAACATGCCGTTGTTCTTGTTCAGCACCTGAATCGCGCCCACCACTTTTTTTGTCGTTACGCCGTGCACCGGCACGCACAGGGCGTTGCGGGTGATGAAGCCGGTCTTTACTGCCACCACGTCGTGCACGCCCACCTGCTCCTGCAGGTCGGTCTCCACCACGTATTGGCCGTTGGAGATGACGCGTCCGACGATGGAGTTTTTGGTGGGCACCTGCAGCTGTTTTTCGCTCATACCGGTGCCGCACTGCAGCCAGGCCTTTTCGTCCACCGGGTCGAGGATGAAGATGCTGCATCGCTCCGTATCCAGGGTGCGCGGCATGATGTCGACAAAAAACTGGATTAGCTCGCGATTGCCGGCTTCCTTCCAGGCCTTCTCCATCAATTGCTGCTTGGCCTTCAGTTGCGCTAGTTTTTTCTCAAGCACTTCACGTTTCATCATCGGTCTGTCCTGATTCCCATCTGTTTTCCCGTTGCGTCGACTCAACCCTGAAGCGTAGCCCCCGCGCGGTGCTGGCGCAGCGCCATGAGTCACAGTTCATGGCTGTCTGGAGGACGCGGGGGCGGCGAAAAAGGTTCCCGCGGCGGGGTGTATCCCCGCGGGAGGATGTACGCAGTCGCTGCATCCCCCTATCCTATCGGCAGCATCGGTAATAGATTCAGTCTCACAACCCAAAGGTCTTCCCATGTCTCGCATCAAAATCTACTCCACCGCCACTTGCCCCATCTGCGACAAGCTCAAGCTGCTGCTCGCCAGGTGGTGCATTCCCTACGAGGAGGCCCGCGTCGACGAGGATCGCGAGGTGCTGAAGGAGATGCTGGAGATCAGCAACCACGCCCGCACGGTGCCGCAGATCACCATCGACGGCAAGTGGATCGGCGGTTTCAGCGAACTCACGGAGATGCACATGGACGGCGAGCTGGATGCGCTGATGGAGAAATGAGCCCTTGTGGTGGGCTCTAAGGCTAAATTTCACCTCCCTGTCTTCGCTACAGACATCAGGGAGACAAGCGGGGGCAAACCGCAGGGAGGCCGGAACATGCTCAATATTGTTGCCGGGTTAGTATGATCGAATCCATTCTCATGGCCTTTGTCATCGGCGGCCGCTTCTGACCCGCCTTTTATCCCGCACAAAAAACAGGGGGCTCAATGAGCCCCCTGCGTTATTGCCATTGGTGGCGGGCGCTTAGCGCCACCAGCCGCCCATGCCGCCACCCATCATGCCGCCACGACGACCGCCGCCGCGGCCACCACGGCCGTGTCGCCCGCCACCGGTGGTGGCGCTGTTGACGGTGATGCTGCCGCTGCTGCCCGTTACCCCATCGGCATCGCGTGCCGTCACCGCCACCGAACCCGCCGCAAGGCCGGTCAGCAGGCCATTGGTGTCGATGCTGGCCACGGAACCGTTGCTGACGCTCCAGGTATAGGGTGCGCGGCCACCGCTGGCGCTGAAGCGCAGGGTGGAGCCCACGTTGACGCTGCCGCTGGCGGGCGACACCGCGATGCTTACCGGCGGCTCGTTCACTGTGATGCTGGCCGTGGAGCCCTGCAGGCCGTTGGCGTCGGTGGCGGTGATCACCGTGCTGCCGGCACGCTGTGCGGTGAGGCGACCGTTGGTGTCGATGCTGGCGACGCCGGGGTTGCTGCTGCTCCAGCGGTAGGGGGCGCTGCCGCCGCTGGCGCTGAATTGCAGGCTGTCGCCCACCTCGAGGATCGCCGTCGATGGGCTGACGCTGATATCGGTGACGGTGACCGGGCCGGAGGTCACGGTGCGGTTGCCGTTGTCGGTCACGGACAGGGTGGTGGTGCCCGGCGCCAGGCCGGTGAGCATGCCGGTGATGGCGTTGATGCTGGCGATGGCCGGGTTGTTGCTGCGCCAGCTGTAGGGGGCGCTGCCGCCGCTGGCGGCGAAGGTCACGGTCTGCCCCACGCCGACGCTGGCCGTATTGGGGGTGATGGTGATCGCGGCGGTGTCATTGACGGTCACCGTGGCGCGCGTGCTCTGCACGCCGTTGGCGTCGGTGGCGGTCACCTGGGTGACGCCGACGGCGAAGGCGGTGAAGGTACCGTTGGCGCTGACGCTGCCGATGGCGGTATCGGCCACCGTCCAGACATAGGGCGTGCTGCCGCCGCTGGCGGTGAACTGCACGCTGTCGCCCACCACCACGCTGGCGCTGGCCGGGCTCACGCTGACCACCGGCGCGGGTGGCGGGGCGGTGTTGCCGCCGAGGGCCTTGAAGGCGTTCAGGCGACCGCCGCTGATGGTGCGGCCGGCCAGGTCGGCCACGGCATCGGTGCCATCGAGGAGGGCGGCGCGCAGGGCGGCGATGCCGATGCCCGGGTCGGCGGCCACCACCAGCCCGGCGACGCCGGCCACATGCGGCGCGGCCATGGAGGTGCCGCTGAAACTGGCGTAGCCGTTACTGGGTGTGGTGCTGAGGATATTCACGCCGGGGGCGCCCAGGTCGACGCTGTTGGCGCCGAAATTGGAGAAGCCGGCGAGGGTATCGGCGTCGTCGGTGGCGGCCACGGAGATCACGTTGGGCAGATCGTAATCGGCCGGATAGCTGGGCGTGTTGTCGTTGTTGCTGCCGTCATTGCCGGCCGCGGCGACGAACAGCACGCCGGCGTCGTTGGCGGCGCTGAGGGCGCTGAACATGGCCGCGCTGTAGGGCCCGCCGCCCCAACTGGCGTTGATCACGCGGGCGCCGTTGGCTACCGCGTAGTCGATGGCGGCGATGGCGTCGGCACTGCTGCCGGCGCCCGTGCGGGTGAGGAATTTTAGCGGCATGATGCGCGCCGACCAGTTGACGCCCACCACCCCCTGGCCGTTGTTGCCGCTGGCGGCGATGGTGCCGGCGACGTGGGTGCCGTGGGTGTTGTCGTCCATGGGATCGTTGTCATTGTTGGCGAAGTCCCAACCGCGCAGGTCGTCCACGTAGCCGTTGCCGTCGTCGTCACGGCCGTTGTTGGGGATTTCGGCGCTGTTGTTCCAGATGTTGGCGGCCAGGTCGGGGTGGTTGTAGTCCACGCCTGAGTCCACCACGGCGATGATCACGTTGCCGCCGACCTGCAGGTCCCAAGCCTCCGGGGCGTCGATGTCGGCATCGGTTACGCCGCCGCTCTGACCGATATTGTGCAGCGCCCAGAGGATGTCGAATTGCGGGTCATTGGGCAAGGCATAGGCGCTCAGCAAGTAGTTTGGCTCAGCGAATTCCACGTCGCGATTGTTGCGCAGCCGACGCAGGGTGGCGGACATGGAACTGCCGCGGCCGATCTCGGCGTGGGTCAGGCCGCGCACCAGGCGCGGGCGGAAGCCGCGGTTCTGCCGGCAGCCGGCGGCGTTGAAGGCACGGTTGATGCGGGTCTGGCTGACGCCCGGCTTGAACTGTACCAGGATGCCGTCATAGGCCGCCGCCGGCGGTGCCTCCTGACCGACCACGGCCAGTGCTGAGGCGCTGAGAAACCAGCCGGCGATCAGCAGAATCGCCGGCAAGAGGTGTTTTTTCGTCATCGTGTTGATCCCTTTTATTGTCTTCTTAATCCGTCATGGCCGACGTCGGCCAAACCTCTACGGTCAGGGGATGATAGCCCAAGCCGGGAGTAACCCCAAGCTTCGCTCAGGTACTTACCAAGGCAGACTGGAAGATTGAGGGAAAATCGAGAAAAGTCAGCTGGCCGCCGGCCAGGCGGCCGCCATTTTACGCAGGATACGCAACAGTTCCCGCGCCGCGGGACCGGGCCGGTCCGGGCAGGCGATGATCAGGCACAGGGAGGCGTAATAGTGTTGCCCTTCGCGCAGCGGCAGGGGTTCGAGGCGACCGTCGGCCAGGGCCGGGGCGATCAGGTGATCGGGCAGCCAGGCGAAGCCCAGGCCGTGACAGACGGCGGACAGGGCCGTCTCCAGGCTGCTTACGGTCCAGCGCTGCTCGGCCCCCAGCCAGCCGGCGTCGCGCTTGTGGGCGGTGCCGGAATCGCGCGCCACCACCTGGGTCTCGCGGCGCAGATCGGTCATGTTCAGCGGCCGCCCCAGGGCGTGCAGTGGATGAGCGGGGTGCGCCACGGCGACGAACTTCACCCGCAGCAGCGGATCGCCAAGAAAGCCCTGCGGTGCCTGGCTGCCGATGGCGATGTCCGCCGCACCCGCCTGCAGGGCCTCGTCCACGCCGGACAGCACCATTTCCTCCAACTGCACCCGGGTGCCCCGACTCAGCGGCATAAACCGTTGCAGGATCTGCATCAGCAGGGCGGTGGGGAAGGCCGTATCCACCACCAGCCGCAGCTCCGCCTCCCAGCCCTGTTCGAGCTGCCTGGCCTGTGATTCCAGGCGTACCGCATCGTCGAGCAATTGCCGCGCCTGTTGCAGGAGGACACGGCCCACCTCGGTCAGGTGCGCCTTCCGACCCTCCACGCGCAGCAGGCGTACGCCCAGCTGTTGCTGCAGCCGCGCCACGCCGTGACTGACCGAGGACTGGCTGCGGTGCAGGCGCACCGCGGCCTGCGCATAACCGCCGCAATCGACCACGGCCTGCAGGGCGCGCCATTGATCCAGGGTGACTCGGGTGGGCTTCATGGGGGCAATCATATCGAAAAAATCGATGATTAGCAGCGAATATATGCGCTTTTATATTCACTGAGACGAACCATAATAAGGCCCACGCCAACAACAGCTTCAAGGAGAAGCCATCATGCAACAGAAACTCAATCTCGCCGGGCGCCTGCTTCTGGCGCAAATTTTCCTGCTCGCCGGCGTCAGCAAGATCGGCGGCTATGCGGCCACGGTCGGCTACATGGAGGCTATGGGCGTCTCGCCGGCCTTGCTGCCCGCGGTCATTGTGCTGGAGATCGGTGGTGCGCTGTCCCTCATCCTCGGCTGGCAGGTGCGCTGGGCGGCCGCAGCGCTGGCGACCTTCAGCGTGGTCGCGGCGGTCATCTTTCATGCCGATCTGGGCGATCAGATGCAGATGCTGCTGTTCACCAAGAACATCGCCCTCGCCGGTGGGCTGCTGGTGCTGGCTGCCAGCGGTGCCGGTACGCTGAGTTTCGACGCCCGGCGGGCGCAAAGCGGTAACCTCCACCCGGCACGGGGGGCCAAGGCATGAGCCTGCTGATCGACGGTGCCCTCAGGGACGACTGGCTGGAGTCCGAGCGGGAAGATGGTGAATTCATCCGCCAGGACTCGCAATTCCGCCACTGGGTCACCCCGGACGGCAGCGCTGGCCCCAGTGGCGAGGGTGGCTTCAAGGCCGAGCCCGGGCGTTATCACCTGTACATTTCCTACGCCTGCCCCTGGGCCCATCGCACCCTGATCTTGCGCAAATTGAAGGGGCTGGAAGAGATGGTTTCCCTGTCGGTGGTGCACCCGGACATGGGCGATGCGGGCTGGAAGTTTGCCAGCGCCGGCGGTGAGCCCTTCGCGGGCACCAGCGATGACACGGTCAACGGCTTCGACTATCTGCACCAGGCCTATACCCGGGCCGAACCCGGTTACACCGGTATCGTCACCGTGCCGGTGCTGTGGGACAAGCAGCGCCAGACCATCGTCAACAACGAGTCCTCAGAGATCATCCGCATGTTCAACAGCGCCTTCGACGGCTGTGGCGCCAGCGGCCCCGACTATTACCCGGCGGCCCTGCGCAAGGAGATCGACGCGATCAACGCCTTCGTCTACGACAACATCAACAACGGCGTTTACCGCACCGGCTTTGCCGCCAGCCAAGCGGCCTACGAGCGAGCCTTCCGGCACCTGTTTGATGCGCTGGATGAGGTGGAACGGCGCCTTGCCAGCCAGCGCTATCTGGTCGGCGCAGAGATCACCGAGGCCGACTGGCGGCTGTTCACCACCCTGGTGCGCTTCGATGCCGTCTACGTCGGCCACTTCAAGTGCAATCTGCGGCGCATCGCCGATTACCCCCACCTGTCCGGCTACCTGCGTGAGCTGTATCAGCAGCCGGGTATTGCTGAAACGGTCAATTTCCCGCACATTAAGCGGCACTATTATTATAGTCACACCAGCATCAACCCGACGCGCATCGTGCCGTTGGGGCCGGAGCTGGCATTGCATGAGCCGCACGGGCGGCAGCAAGCAATTAACAATAAAGCAGACGACTAAAGAGGAGAAGTAGCGTATGAGCATGTATGACAAGAACGAGCCCTATGCCATCGACGTGAAGGCCGGTGAAAGCGCCTGGATCTGCACTTGCAACCACACCGCCAATCCGCCCTTCTGCGATGGCGCGCACAACGACGTTCCCGGCGCCAGCGGGCCGGTGGAACACAAGGCGGAAAAGGATGAAACGGTCTACATCTGCGGCTGTGGAAAGAGCAACAACGGCATCTATTGCGACGGCTCACATAATACGCTGGGTAACACATGAACGGCCACGCCAGCCGCCATGCGGCGGTGGAAACCCTGGAGGGGGTGGGTGTCACGGTAAAACGCCTGTTCCCCGTGCCGGGGCTGCGCAATCTCGATCCCTTCGTGCTCTGGGATCACTTCAGCGTGGCCCCCGACACGGGTTTTCCCGACCACCCGCACCGCGGCTTTGAGGCCATCACCTACATGCTGGAAGGCAGTATGCGGCACACCGACAACCTGGGTAACCAGTCCACGGTTACGGCCGGCGGGGCACAGCGTTTTACCGCCGGGCGGGGCCTCGTGCATTCGGAAATGCCCGGCGGCACTGGCGACAATACGGGTATCCAGCTGTGGATCAATCTGCCCCGACGCCTGAAAGATGTCGCCCCGGCCTATCAACAGGTGGATGCCGATGCCTTTCCCGTTGAGCATTTCGAGACGGGCTGGAAGAAAACCATCGTCGGCGAGGGCTCGCCGCTGCAGCTGCTGAGCGACGTCCGTTATAGCGAATTGGCGTTGCAGGCGGGTGGCCACTTTGAGGAGGCGCTGCCCAAGGATTTCACGGCGCTGGCCTATCTGCTGCAAGGGCAGGCGCGGGTTTCCGGCCAGGATATTGATACCGGCAGTGCCTGTTTCGTTACCGGTGCCTCGCGCATCGTGATGGATTCAGAGGCCGGTTGCCGGCTCATGTTGTGCCTTGGGTGCCCGCACGGCGAGCCCATCCACCAGCACGGACCCTATGTCGATTAACGCCGGCTCATGCCGCACGGGATGCCAAACAGGGAAAGCCTGGAGGGCAGGCTTTCCCTGCTCATGATAGTCCTGCAACAATTACCGCAGAGGTAGAGGATCCGAACATTGTGGGAGCGGCTTCAGCCGCGAAGAAGGTGGGCTTTTTTCGCGGCTGAAGCCGCTCCCACAGGTTGTTTTTTGTTGTTTTTCGCGGGCATGGCCCGCTCCTAGACGCAGCGCCACCATTCACAAACAAGAGTCAGCGGATTTTCTCCACAGTGTAGGTACCACACACCCGTACCTCCACATCCCGCACACCTTTTCTGACATGAAAAACATAGCAGTTACCATCGGCATGACCGGCATCAACGGCCTCATAAGTCACTACCGCCTTGCCTTCCGAATAGACCGTTATCAACGCTTCCGTGCGCACACTGACCGCCTGCAAAGGCATCACGGCCGTGAGTAAGATGACAGTGGCGGACGCCCTGAAAACAGATTGAAAACCAAGCATTGCATCATCTCCCCGACTTGCCTGTGAAATCGGCGGACATAGAAATTATTCAAGTCTCATCAATATTCACCAGCGTAACGCCGTTTAGCGATTCTTCCATTTTCTTCAGCCCGGCCTTCTGTCCCAGCTTGATCATCAGGCGCAGCTCGTTGGCCGAGTCGGCATGATGCAGGGCTGCTTCGTAAGTAATCTGACGTGCCTTATAGAGTTCGTACAGGGCCTGATCGAAGGTGTTCATGCCCTGCTGGTTGGACTTGCTCATGACATCTTTCAGGGTGGCCACATTGCCATCACGGACCATCTGCGCCACCAGCGGCGTGTTCATTAATATTTCGACGGCGACACAGCGACCCTGCCGGTCGGGCGTGGGAATGAGCTGCTGGGCAACGATGGCACGCAGGTTAAACGAGAGGTCCAGCAGAACCTGGTCGCGCCGGTCCTTGGGGAAAAAGCTGAGAATGCGGTCCAGGGCCTGATTGGCATTGTTGGCATGCAGGGTGGTGACGCAGAGATGGCCGGTCTCGGCAAAGGCGATGGCATGTTCCATGGTCTCGCGGGTACGCACCTCGCCGATCAGGATAACGTCCGGTGCCTGACGCAGGGTATTGCGCAGCGCCGTCTCGAAGCTCTCCGTGTCGACGCCGACTTCGCGTTGGGTGATGATGCAGCCGTCGTGTTCGTGCACGTATTCAATGGGGTCTTCGACGGTGATGATGTGGCCATGGCTGTTGCGGTTGCGGTAACCGATCATCGACGCCAGGGTGCTGGACTTGCCGGTGCCGGTGGCGCCGACGATGATCACCAGGCCGCGCTTGGTCATGGACAGGTCTTCCAGCACTTGCGGAATACCCAGTTCGGCAAAGGTCGGGATCTCGGTCTTGATGCGGCGCAGGACGATGCCGGCATGGTTTTTCTGCTGGAAGACGTTGACGCGGAAACGCCCGGTGTCCGGCGGGGCGATGGCGAAATTGCATTCCTGCGTACGATCAAACTCCGCACGCTGAGGCTCACTCATGATGGAATGGGCGAGCTTGCGCACCTGATCCGCGTTCAGTGGCACATCCGAGATGGGGGCGATGCTGCCATTGATCTTCAGGCTGGGTGGCACACCGGCGGTGACGAACAGGTCTGATGCATCCTTGCGCACCATCATTTTCAGCAGTGAAGTAAAATCCCGGAGAATATCGTAGTTCTTCGTCGCCATCAGCTGTCCAGCGTCTGTTGTCTTTCAGCCTATAAAAAGGCGTCCTTGTAGGCGGCCTTGTGGGCAGCTTCCTGTTTGGTAATGATACCCTTCTGCAGCAGTGCTTGCAGGTTTTGATCCAGGGTTTGCATGCCGAGGCCCTGACCGGTCTGGATGGACGAATACATCTGCGCCACCTTGGCCTCGCGGATGAGATTGCGGATCGCCGGCGTGCCCAACATGATTTCATGCGCCGCGACACGCCCGCCACCGACCTTTTTCAACAGGGTCTGGGAGATAACCGCACGTAGTGATTCGGACAGCATGGAGCGCACCATTTCTTTTTCCGCCGCCGGGAACACGTCGATGATACGGTCGATGGTCTTGGCCGCGGAGCTGGTGTGCAGGGTGCCGAACACCAGGTGGCCGGTTTCCGCCGCGGTCAGTGCCAGGCGGATGGTCTCCGGGTCGCGCATCTCACCCACCAGGATCACGTCCGGATCTTCTCGCAGGGCCGAGCGCAGGGCCTCGTTGAAGCCCAGGGTGTGGCGATGTACTTCGCGCTGGTTGATCAGCGACTTCTTCGACTTGTGCACGAATTCGATGGGATCCTCGATGGTGAGGATGTGGCCATGATCGGTGTCGTTCTTGTAATCGATCATCGCCGCCAGGGTGGTGGATTTGCCCGATCCCGTCGGCCCGGTCACCAGCACCAGGCCACGCGGTGTCTCCGAGATGGACTCGAAGATCTGCGGGCAACCCAGCTGTTCGAAGTTGAGGATGGTGCTGGGAATGGTGCGGAACACCGCGCCGGCGCCACGATGGTGATTAAAGGCATTGACACGGAAGCGCGCCAGGTCGGGGATTTCGAAGGAGAAGTCGGTCTCAAGAAATTCCTCGTAATCCTTGCGCTGCTTGTCGTTCATGATGTCGTAGATCAGCGCGTGCACCATCTTGTGATCCATGTGCGGCACATTGATGCGACGGATCTCGCCATCGACGCGGATCATCGGCGGTTCGCCCGCGGAGAGGTGCAAATCCGACGCGTTGTTCTTGACGCTGAAGGCAAGCAGTTCAGAGATATCCATGCATGGGTTCCTGCGTTTGTTACGATCTTGGAAAAATAAGGGGCTTTACATTGTCCGAGTATAACGACCTGTGCGGTAGAATCCTTTACGCAACCACCGCCTGCCCGGGCACTAAACATAACGCATACTGTGACCTGTTGACCATGCCGGAAACCCGTTCTTTGACCATTTGCCAATCGCTCAAACAGCGCCTCGCCCATGTCGAACGACGCATTCGCGAGGCCGAGATGCGCTTTGGGCGTCCACCGGGTTCCGTGCAACTACTGCCCGTGAGTAAGACCCGCCCCGCTGCCGACATCGCGCAGCTGGCTCGCGCCGGATACCGTGCCTTCGGTGAAAGCTACCTGCAGGAGGCGCTGGGCAAGCAGAAGGAACTCGCCGGGCTGGGGGGGCTGGAATGGCATTTCATCGGCCCCATCCAGTCCAACAAGACTCAGCCCATCGCTCAATATTTCGACTGGGCACACAGCGTGGACCGTGAAAAGATCGCCCGGCGTCTCAGCGCCCAACGCCCGGACTCATTGCCGCCACTGAATATCTGCCTGCAGGTCAACATCAGCGGCGAAGCTACGAAGTCGGGTATTGACCTCGACCAGCTGCCGGTGCTGGCGGCCAGTGTTGCCGGGCTACCTGGCCTGCACCTGCGCGGGCTGATGGCGATCCCGGCCCGGGAAAGTGATTTCGAACGTCAGCGTGCCGCCTTTCGCCACCTGCGCGTGGCATTCGATACACTCAACACGGACGACCTTGCGCTGGACACGCTGTCCATGGGCATGTCCGGCGATCTGGAGGCGGCCATTGCCGAAGGCGCCACCCTTGTGCGCGTTGGCAGCGATATCTTCGGGCCGCGAAATTAGACGTCGGTAAGACGTAGCGCAGGCGAAGATAAAACAGTATCTTAGGCCCCCATGAAAGACGTCAATATTGCCTTTATCGGTGGCGGCAACATGGCCACCAGTCTCATCGGCGGCCTGCTGGCCGACCACGTTTCTCCCGCCCGCCTGTGCGTCGCCGACCGCGACCCCGCCCAGCGGGAACACCTCGCCGCGCAGTTCGGCGTGCGAACCAGCGAAGACAACGCCGCCTGCGCCGAGGATGCCGATGTCATTGTGCTGGCGGTCAAGCCGCAGGTGCTGCACGAGGTCTGCGAGGCGCTTACCGACAGCGTGCAGCGTAAGCAGCCGCTGGTCGTCTCCGTGGCCGCCGGGGTGCGCACCGACAGCCTCAGACGCTGGCTGGGTGGTGGTGATGTCGCCATCGTGCGTGCCATGCCCAACACGCCGGCGCTGCTGCAGTCCGGCGCCACCGGTCTGTATGCCTGCACCGGCGTCTCTGAGGAACAGCGCGACCTGGCCGAGGCCATCCTGCGTGCCACCGGCCTGACCCTGTGGGTCGACGATGAAGCGCAGATGGACATCGTCACCGCCCTGTCCGGTAGCGGCCCGGCCTATTTCTTCCGCGTCATGGAAGGGTTGGAAAAGGCCGCCACCGAGCTGGGCCTGCCCGCGCAGACCGCCCGCCTGCTGACCTTGCAGACCGCCCTCGGCGCCGCCCGCATGGCACTGGAGAGCAGCGAACCCGTCGCTACCCTGCGCAAACGCGTCACCTCGCCCGGCGGCACTACCGAGCAAGGCCTGAAGGCGATGGAAGCAGGCGACATCGACGCCCTGTTGGGCAAGGTGCTGAAGGCCGCCCGCGACCGCTCGCGGGAGCTGGCCAAACTGCTGGACGACACATAATGGGTGGCTCATACGCCGGTAATGCCGGAATCTTTCTGATTCAGACCCTGTTCGGCCTGTACGCGGGCGCCGTGATGCTGCGCTTCCTGCTGGCCATGGTACGGGCCGATTTCTACAATCCCGTGTCTCAGTTTCTGGTCAAGGTCACCAACCCGCCACTGCTGCCCCTGCGCCGCATCATTCCAGGCGTGATGGGCATCGACATGGCGAGTATCGTATTGCTGATCGTGCTGCAGGCGACCAAGCTGTTGCTCATCGCCGCTGTGCAGGGCTTCGGCATCCACCCGCTGGGACTGGTGGTGCTTACCCTGGCTGAGCTGCTGACGCTGCTGCTCAACATCTACTTTTTCACCATCCTGATCCAGATCATCCTCAGCTGGGTCAGTCCGGGCAGCTACAACCCTGCCGTGGCGTTACTTCACAGCCTCAACGAACCCCTGCTGGGCCGGGCGCGGCGCATCCTGCCGCCCATTTCCGGTTTTGACCTGTCGCCGATTCTGGTGCTGGTCGGCCTGCAGTTGCTGGAAATCCTCCTTATTGCCCCCATCCTGGACCTGGGCCGGGGACTGATTGCCGGGTGAGCGATTTCTATCGCTGGGAGGGCGATGCGCTGACGCTCAATGTCCGTGTACAACCCCGCGCCAGCCGGGATGAAATCGTCGGTCCGCTCGGCGACAGCCTGAAGGTCCGCATCACTACACCGCCCGTCGATGGCAAGGCCAACACCCATCTCATCAAATACCTCGCCAAGACCTTTGGCGTGCCGCGCACGCGGGTGACCCTTCTAGGTGGCGAGCGTGGCCGCGACAAGCGGTTGCGCATCGATGCCCCCAGCCGTCTGCCGGCCTGCATACCTTCCGCCTGAACCGTTCACATCTGCAGCGATACCGCTGGTCGGGAACGCCACGGGCTACCCCTTAATCCTTGATATCCCTCTAAACTTCCTCACCCGCCGGCCGTTATTGATATCGACGCATTGCCCTGCGCACATCATCATCGCTTTGAAACTCTTTGCAACAAAAAAGGTAGGCAAGGTGAAGGAACAATTTACACAACAGCTCAACGCCTATAGCCGCTGGAAGGACGATACCAAGCGGCAAATCACAACCTATCGTGACTGGCTGGCGGCACATGATATGAGCTCCCCGGAAGATGACCTGCGTATCTATGAAATTATCGATGCGCTGGAATCCGACAACATTACTATCGGTTTTGCCGCCGAGTTTTCGCGCGGCAAGACCGAGTTGATCAATGCCATCTTTTTCGCCAATTACAAGCGGCGGCTGTTGCCCTCCTCGGCGGGCCGCACCACCATGTGCCCCACCGAGCTGTTTCACGATGCCCAGGCGGACAAACCCTACATCCGTATGCTGCCCATCGAAACGCGCCTTGAAGACACCAGCATCAGTGAATTCAAGCAAGACCCCGCGCACTGGATCAGCCTTGACCTCGACATTGATTCCCCGCAAGCCATGGTCGAGGCCTTTCAGGAAATCATCAAGACCAAGCCCGTTCCCGTCGACAATGCCATCCGGCTCGGTCTCTACAGCCGTGAGGAGCAGGAAAAGGCCGAGGTACCGCCGGTCAGTATCGAGATTCCCATGTGGCGTCATGTACTGATCAGCTTCCCTCACCCCCTGCTGAAACAGGGTCTGGTGATCCTTGATACCCCCGGGCTCAACGCCATGGGCACCGAACCTGAGCTCACCATGGACATGCTGCCCAATGCCCAGGCGGTCATCTTTGTGCTGGCGGCCGACACCGGGGCCACCAAGAGTGACATGGAGATCTGGAATACCCATGCACAATCCTTCCGTGGCAATCACCGGACAGGGCTCATCGTCGTACTGAACAAGATAGACACCCTGTGGGATGAATTGCAGGATGAGGCCGCCGTACAGCGCAATATCGACAAGCAGTGCAGCGACACCGCCGACATACTCGGTGTGGAAAGCCGAAACGTCTACCCGGTGACCGCCCAAAAGGGACTGCTGGCACGGGTCAAGAATGACGATGCCCTGCTGCAGAAGAGCGGCCTGCTGGCGCTGGAGGCAACGCTCTCTGATGAAGTCCTGCCTGCCAAACAGCATCTGGTACGCAGCAATATCACCTCACGCATCGGCTCCATGATCGAAACCACCAAGGGGGTGCTCACCCAACGCCTGGATGAAATCCAGACACAGATGGACGAATTGCGCTCCCTCTCCGGAAAAAGCGCGGATGTGCTCATGGAAACCATGCAAAAGCTGCGCATGGAGCAGGGCATTTATCAGAAAGACGTGGAAAACTTCCAGACCAGCCGCCATGTGCTGAAACGCCAGCTTATCGCCCTGGTGGAATCCCTGGGACTTGACTCACTGGATCACCTGATCGCCAAGACCCGTGCCGGGATGGTCGACAGCTGGACCACTCTCGGCATGAAAGGGGGTATGAAAACCTTTTTTGATGGTGCGCGGGATACCATGACCCACGTCAACCACCAGACGGAGAAATCCAACGCCATCGTCCAGTCCATTTATGACCGTTTCCGCGATGAACACGGCTTTTCCGACCTCAATCCCAGCCTGTTTGCCACGGCTTCGTACACCCGCGAGCTGGATCAGCTGTATAAAAAGGCCGAGGAATTCCGCAACAGCAGCGTTACCACCATGACCGAGCAGAGTTTCGTGGTGAAGAAATTCTTCGTCTCGATGGTGAGTCATGCGCGTAATATTTTCTTCCGCGCCAACCAGGACGCCGAGGACTGGGCGGGTTCGGTCATGCGCCCGCTGGCGGCACGCATCAAGGAGCGCAAGCAACAGCTGGAAAAACGCCTCGCCAACCTGCAAAAAATAAAGCACTCACGGGAAAAACTTGCGGAAAATATTGCCCAGCTGGAAGCTCAAAGCGAAGACCTTATGCAGCAGCTGGATACCATCAACGGCATCCTGAAGGCGATCAATACGCCTCTGCCGACGGTCCATAACCCGCAACAGCCCGCTGCTGCCGCACTCTAGCGGTTTTTTTTGTTCAGACGCCCGAAGAGCAGGGCAGAGAACCGCGGCTACCGGCCGCGCTTGAACTGCGCCAGAGGAAAAACAATCTCCGCCTGCCTGCCACCGGCGACGGCATCGGCCAGTGAATAGCAATCCAGCAGGGAGAGAAATTCACGACTGGCCTTCTGCAGCACATTTTTCAGTGCGCAGATGGATGCAACGGCGCAGGAGTGATTGTCGGCACTAAAGCATTCCACAATATCAAAGTTGGGCTCCATCTGACGTACCACGTCCCCCACCGAGATATCTTCCGGCGCCCGTGCCAGGCGCATGCCCCCGTTCTTGCCACGCAGGGTCTGGATAAAATTGGCGCCAGCCAGATGATGTACCACCTTTACCAGATGATTACGCGAAATCGCATAGAAAGTGGCGACCTCGCTAATGGTCGACAGGGTGTCACCTTTCTGGGCAAGATAGATCAATACCCGCAGAGAATAATCCGTATGTAGCGTCAGTTGCATCAGTGCATTTCTACCTAATACCAGTCGTTGCTCTTTTACCTTGCGTTATCTTGACACCGACAACTCGGGCATATTATATATATTTAGGATACATCATTTGATCGGCTGTTTTCAGGCAGATATCCCAATCTTCGCGCGGAGACGTGGTTTTTTATACCCCCCAACAGATCCTGAAAGCCCATGCCTGAATCCTCGGATTCAGGTCATAACCGCGTTAGACACTCAACGTGCTGTCACATATTCCATCGCTGATACCAGCAAACCGAGGAGCTTTACCCGTATGTCCGATTCATTTTTCAACCGAATCCATCACGACTCAACGGATATGTTATGCCAATAATAGCCTTTGATGGCCAGGAATATCTGGCTGAAGATAACGAATCGGTTCTCGATTGCCTGATCCGGCACGACGTATCCGTCAATTACTCCTGCCGCGCAGGTGTCTGCCAGAGCTGCATGATGATGATGAAGGAGGGTACGCCTTCGGAAGCATCCCAGAAGGGCCTCAAGGATGCCCTGAAGGCGCAGAACTATTTCCTCATGTGCTCCTATGTTGCGGAGGAAGACATCGCCATCACCCGGCCGGGTAAGGATTTCCAGAGCGTGGAAACCGACGTGCTGGCGCTGGACAGGCTCAATGCCGATGTTCTCCGTGTACGGCTGGCGCGACCGGATAACTACAGCTACTTCCCCGGCCAGTTCCTCAATCTGCAGAATCCCGACGGCGTCGAGCGCAGTTATTCACTGGCCAGCCTTCCGGATGACGACGATTTTCTTGAGCTGCATATCCGTCATATCCCCGGCGGCAAGGTCAGCGGTTGGGCGCACACCGCCCTGAAAGTTGCTGACCGGGTCAGTATCAGTCCGGCAACCGGCGACTGCTTTTATACCCCGGGCCAGTCCGGGCAAAACCTGCTCCTGATCGGCACGGGCACCGGACTGGCCCCACTCTATGGCATCCTGCGTGATGCCCTGCGCCAGGATCATCAGGGCGAAATCCACCTCTACCATGGCAGTAGTGCGGCGGAGGGCCTGTATCTCATCGATGAACTAAAAGCACTGGATGCCGCCCACACCAATGTCCACTATCATCCCTGTGTATCCCAGGGCACTCCGCCGGCGGGGATGACCGCTGGACGCGCAGATCAAAAGGCGTTGGAAGAGACCGGCAAACTGGGCGGCTGGCGCATCTATCTGTGTGGCCGCGAGGACATGGTGAAATCCGCTCGCCAGAAGGCCTTCCTGGCGGGGGCCTCACTCAAGGACATTTACGCCGATCCGTTTGTCCCTGCCGTGGAATGAACCGCCCCGCAGTACCAAAAGTAGGCGCTTGAGGCGAGCTGACGGGGTATCATGTTGTAGGAGCGGACCCTTGGGCCGCGATGCCAAGGGTGGGAAAACCATCGCGGCCCAAGGGTCCGCTCCTACAATTGTTCAGGGCAATATAATTATTTCGCTGCACCAAAAGTAGGCGCTTGAGGCGAGCAGCGGGGAATCTAACCCGGTGAGATTAAATAATATCTGCATCCGCCCTGAAGTCACGGATTCAGGGAATTTAGAAGAGACAAAAAAGCCCCCTGTCACGCGCGTGACAGGGGGCTTATTTTGTTCAGTGCGGAATCAGTGCAGAGACTGGTGGGACTCCTCCATCACCATGTTTTCCATCCAGGAAAAGGCCTCTTCCAGGCCCGGCTGGTTGAACAGCACCATCAGCACCACCCACTTCACCTGTTCCAGATCGATATCCGGTGACTCCAGCGCCATGATACGGTCGATCACCAGCTCGCGGCTGGCGTCATCCAGCACACCCATCTGTTCGAGGAAAATGAGAAATCCACGGCTTTCGATATCCAGCTTCTTCTCTTCGCTGGCATTGAACACGCGAATGGAGCGTCCGGCCTGAACCGACTGCGGCCCTGCATCACGCTGGGCCAGGGCCAGATCCTCCAGCCAGGTAAACGCCTTGCTGATCTCTGAATGGAGAAAACCCGCCTCACGGAGCTGGACCCGCAGGGCTTCTGGGTCTTCATCCAGGGCGGCGTCATCGTCCATGTAATTCTCAAACAGATACATCAGTACATCAAGCACATCTTCTTTCATGATCACCTACTTTTGTCGACGCGGCAGTAGCGGCCACCGCTTGATGTGACGCGTCCCTGCAACTCCATATTTAAAAGCATGGAGGAAACAACGTCCGCCGTCAATCCACTGCGTTCCACTAGGGTGTCAATACTTTCCGGCTCAAACCCCAGCGACGTCAACAGCTGCAGCTGGTCAGCGGGCAGCGTAGCGGTATTGGTATTATTCCCGGTAACGTCCTCGGACTTATATTCTGTGACTGCCGCCAGCGGTCCCAGTTCCTCCAGAATATCGCCAATGTCTTCCACCAGTTTTGCGCCTTGCCGGATCAGCCGGTGGCAACCCCGAGCCAGGGGGTTGTGAATGGAGCCTGGCAGGGCAAATACTTCACGCCCCTGCTCTGCCGCCAGGCGTGCCGTGATGAGGGAGCCGCTCTTACAGGCCGCCTCCACCACCAGTACACCCAGGCTAAGGCCGCTGATAATGCGGTTGCGGCGCGGAAAGTTGCCAGGCAGTGCGGGCGTGCCCAGTGAAAATTCACTGATGATAGCGCCCTGCTCCACGATGGCCTGCGCCAGACTCCGGTGCCGGGCCGGGTAGATGCGATCCGGGCCGGTACCCGCCACGGCAATCGTCCCGCCCTTTGCCCGCAACGCCCCCTGATGACTCGCCGCATCGATGCCCAACGCCATGCCACTGGTGACGATCAGGCCGGAACGACACAGGGAGCGGGCAAAGTCTTCCGCCAGACTGCGCCCGCCCGCGCTGGGATTTCGACTGCCAACGATAGCGATCTGCGGCCGGGAGAGGAGGGCCGGATTGCCGTGCACAAACAACAGCGGCGGTGGATCCGCAATCTCTCTCAACAGCCGCGGATAGGCGAGGTCGTGCAGGGTCAGGATATGGTGGGATTCGTCTTCCGCCCAGCGCAGGTCAGGCTCGACCCTGTCCCAACCGGGCGCAGCGAGAAAGGCCCGGCCAGCCGGTGGCAGAGGCAGTGCGCAACGCCGCTCAGACGCGGGCAGCGCAAAAAATTCACGGGGAGAGGAAAACTGGTCCAGCAGACGCTGAAACGATATTGCACCCAGGCCGGGTGTACGATGCAGCGCCAGCCAGTAGCGTAGATCATCCCGGGGTACGACCCCACTGTTCGGCCCTTCCATTGCCGACACCCTCCATGGAGCCCGGACATCCCGTCCGGGCAGATCAAAATCAGGGGTTACGCACGCTGTCGTAGAGGCGCATGGCCTTTTCGGACTCCATGACCAGGGCGTAACTCACGCGGTCAAAGGTGCGAAATACCAGCACGATACCTGCCCGGACATCCGGCAGGGTGACCTTTTCGCCCCGATCTTTACCATAATTATCACGAATCACCGCGCCACTCTGATATACCGCCAGCACGTGCCCCGTTTCCAGGCCATCCTGCTCGCCCATGTTCAGCACAACGGTCTGGAACTGCCCGATGCGCGAGACACCGTCGACCACGGAAATAATCTTGCCCTCGACGGGCATGTCTGGTGAGTGCGGTAAAAAGGCCTGGTCGACGCCATCCATCCCCTTGGGCACCAATTTGTCGCCCACCAGGGTTTCGCGATTGGAATGAATGATGTGCAGGGTGCTGGGATCACCGAACTCCTCGACCACGGCATCGGCGACATGCAAGGCCTCATAGCCCAGGATATCGCCACGGGCAGCCCCCGGATTGCGGTAGGGCTGCCCCACACGCAATACGCTATAACGCGATTTCGGATCCTGACCCGGTACCAGACCGCGGGCATAGATGGTGTCGCCAGCGCCGGAGATCAGGCGTTGCTCACTGCCGGAAACGATATAGGCTGAATCTTCCACTTCACGCTCATTGAGCACCCGGGGTTGGCCAAGGAACTGGCTAATGGCATCCAGCGGAATGGTGGCAATGGGAGTATCCACGCGTTCAGCGCGCACCTTGGGCGACAGCTTCACCGTCGGCGCACCACGCTGTACACGCAGAATCGGCCGACCCTGGGCATCATAGTCCAGATAAACCTCGTCGCCCGGGTAAATCAGATGCGGATTCTTGATCTGTGGATTGAAGCTCCACACCTCGGGCCAGCGCCAGGGGCTTTCCAGGAAACGCGCGGAAATATCCCACAGGGTATCGCCCTTGACGACCACATAGCGGTCAGGGTGATCGGATTTCAATTTGATCGTGTCGGCCAGCACTACGCCCATGCTGAGGCACAGCAACAGGCCCAGAAGCATTCTTTTCGACATCGTCATCCCTCTGTTCATCGATTTGCCCGAGTGTAGACGAATCATCCCTTGGACTCCAGTGACGCCAGCGCTGTACGCCGCGTTATTAATAAAAGAAAATGAAAGAGATAGCGGCAAAACTTCACTTGGGTTGAGCTTACTTTCTACCGGATTGCCGGCTACCTGCGTATAATCATCGGCCCTCGAGAGTATATCTTTGATGATATTCAGGCTTCAGGGCACCCCGAGAGGTGCCTTTTATTGATGGACTTCACATGTCAGTGCTGAACATTCTGCATTTTCCCGATCCTCTCCTACGCCAGAAGGCCAAGCCTGTCACCACGGTGGACGCCGGCATCCTCCGCATCGTCGATGACATGCTCGAGACCATGTATCAGGCCCCGGGCATCGGTCTCGCTGCGGTGCAGGTCAACATCCTCAAGCGCATTATCGTCATCGATATCTCGGAAAACAAAGACCAGCCCCTGTGTCTCATCAATCCGGAGATCATTGAGGCCACGGGCAGCGAAAAGAGCGAAGAGGGCTGCCTGTCGGTGCCCGGCATCTATGAGCAGGTTCGCCGTGCCGAACACATCCGTGTACGTGCCCTGAGTCGCGAGGGCGAGGCCATCGAACTGGAGACCGGCGACCTGCTGGCCGTCTGCATCCAGCACGAGATCGACCACCTCGACGGCAAGCTGTTCGTCGACCACCTGTCCGCCCTCAAGCGCACCCGCATCCGCAAGAAACTGGAAAAGCAGCGTTTGCACACCATGTGAACCTAGGGGGTGTTCTCAATTAATAAGGCCGGTCTTATTAATTGAGAACACCCCCTAGCCTGCACCACCCCTGATTGAATAGAAAGGAATACACCGTGGCCGAAGGGCTGAACATCATCTTTGCCGGCACCCCGGAATTCGCTGCCAGCAGCCTGCAGGCCCTGCTGGATTCGCCACACTGCGTGTGCGCCGTCTACACCCAGCCCGACCGGCCAGCGGGCCGCGGCCGTAAGCTTAAGGCCAGCCCGGTCAAGGAGCTGGCGCTGGCTCACGAGATCCCGGTGCTGCAGCCGAAGACCCTGCGTAACCGCGAGGCCCAAGCCGAGCTGGCCGCCTTCGGCGCCGACGTGATGATCGTTGTCGCCTATGGCCTGATCCTGCCCGCCGAAGTGCTCGCAGCCCCGCGCATGGGCTGCCTCAACGTGCATGCCTCCCTGCTACCGCGCTGGCGTGGCGCGGCACCCATCCAGCGCGCCATTTTGGCCGGCGATGCAGAGACCGGTGTCACCATCATGCAGATGGATGAAGGCCTGGACACCGGCGACATGCTGCTGAAAGTGCGCACGCCCATCGATGACAGCGACACCGCACAGACCCTGCACGACCGCCTCGCCGCCCTCGGTGCGCAGGCTCTGCTGGATACCCTGCACGGCCTGCAGGCCGGCAGCATCCAGCCCGAGCCACAGGACGATGCCCGGTCCACCTATGCCGCCAAGCTGAACAAGGTCGAGGCGCAGATCGACTGGCAACAGCCCGCCCTGATCATTGCCCGCAGCGTGCGTGCCTTCAATCCCTGGCCTGTGGCCCACACCCCTTTTTACGGCCAGAACCTGCGTATCTGGCTGGCCGAGCCCATCGATGGTGACAGCAACGCCGACCCCGGCAGCGTAGTGGCCGAAAGCCGCGACGGCATCGACGTCGCCTGCGGCGAAGGTCTGCTGCGCATCACCCGCCTGCAGCTGCCCGGTGGGCGCCCCATCGACGTCGGCGATTACCTTAATGCCCACAGCCTGCTGGGCAAGCGGCTGGGCCAGTGAAAAACACGGATCCCCGCGCCCTCGCAGCCAAAACCCTCGCCCGCGTCGTCAACGGCGCCTCGCTCACCGCCGCCCTCGACGACAGCCTGCCGCGCGCCCGTGACAACGACCGCGCCCTGATACAGGAGCTCTGCTATGGCACCCTGCGTGCCTGGCCGCGCCTTGAATGCATCGCCAGCGCCCTGCTGCGCAAACCACTGGGCAAAAAGGATCGCGATGTGCAGGCCCTGATCCTGCTCGGCCTGCACCAGCTCACCGCCATGCGCATCCCCGCCCACGCCGCCGTGGCCGAGACCGTTGGCGCCGTCAATGCGCTGGGCAAGGGCTGGGCGCGCGGCCTGCTGAATGCCGTACTGCGCAATTTTCAGCGCCAAAGCGAAATACTGCTGGCCAAGGCCGACGACAGCGAACCCGGACGCTGGGCCCATCCCCAGTGGCTCATCGACGCCCTGCGCCAGGCCTGGCCCGATGACTGGCAGCAGATCCTTGCCGCCAATAACGAACACGCACCCATGACCCTGCGCGTCAACACACGCAAACAGTCACGCGCCGACTATCTGTCTGCACTTGAACGGGCCGGCATCAACGCCGAAGCAACCATCGTCAGTGACTGCGGCATCCGCCTGCAACAGGCCATTGATGTCAGCCAGTTGCCGGGTTTCGCCGAGGGTACGGTCTCGGTACAGGACGAAGCAGCGCAGCTGGCCGCCGCGCTGCTGGATGCCCGGCCCGGCGAGCGTGTGCTGGATGTCTGTGCCGCCCCCGGTGGCAAGAGCGCGCACATTCTCGAACGCAACGATGACATCGAGCTGCTGGCCGTTGACATCGAGGCCCAGCGCCTGCAACGGGTGATGGACAACCTGCAGCGCCTCGGCCTGACCGCGAACACCTGCAGCGGCGATGCACGCCGACCGCAAGACTGGTGGGACGGCCGCCCTTTTGACCGTATCCTGCTTGATGCCCCCTGTTCCGCCACTGGCGTTATCCGTCGTCACCCCGACATCAAGCTGCTGCGCCGCCCGGGAGATATCGAAACTCTGCTAGAGTTGCAGGGGGAAATCCTGCACGCCATCTGGCCTCTGCTGCACACTGGCGGTATCCTGCTGTACGCCACCTGCTCTGTGCTGCCGCAGGAAAATGAACGGCGCGTTAGCGCCTTCATCGCCGAACAGCCCGATGCCGAGAGCCGGACCGTCGACGCAGACTGGGGTCGTGCCATGGGGATCGGACGCCAGATCCTGCCCGGTGGTACGGCCCAAATGGATGGTTTTTACTACGCATGCATACACAAACGCACCACAGCCCGCAGCTGATGCGCCAGCCCCGGCGGCGCGGCCGCCATCTGCTGGGCTGGCTGTGCGCGCTGATGATCTGCGCCGGCCCGCTGTCGGCGGCGCAGTCGTTCAGTGTGCAGGGTGCGAAGACCACCCTGAAAGACGGCGTCTACCGCCTCGATGCCCTCCTCACCTTTGCGCTGCCGAAAAAGGTGCTGGAGGCCCTGGACAACGGTGTTCTCCTGACCTTCGCGCTGGACATTGACGTCCGCCAGCCGCGGCGATACCTGTGGGACAACAGCATCGCCAGCCTTGAACAACGCACCACCCTCCAGTATTTTGCCCTCACCGATCAATACCTGCTGCGCAATCTCAACAGCGGACACGAAGCCAGCTACTCAACGTTAACCAGCGCACTGCACGCCCTCGGTGATATCCGCGGCCTGCCCATCATCGACGCCAAGCTCCTCGATCCCGATGAGCACTATATGGTCAGTATCCGCTCCTATCTGGACTTCGAAAGTCTGCCGGTCCCCCTGCGTATGCGCGCCTATATTTCCCGTAACTGGTGGTTGACCAGCGGCTGGTACAGCTGGGATCTGGGGATGTACTGATGAATGCCTTCATTACCTGGCTGCGGCGCATATCGACCAGTTTCATTCCGGTCGCGCTGATGGGCATCTTCATGCTGGGCTCGCTGTGGCTGCTATCCGCCGCCACGGAAAATTCCGCCCAGTTCGGCCGCCTGCATATCGTGTTGGTGGTCATCAATATCCTTGGCCTGATCGTGCTTACCGGCCTGATCGGCGTTAGCCTGCTGCGCCTGATCCACCAGTACCGCCGTTCGGCGACCGGTTCGCGCCTCACCGCCCGATTGGTGCTGATCTTTGTCGTCATGGCGGTTACGCCTGTCTCCATCGTTTTCTATTTCTCGTTAGGCTTCATCCAGCAAGGTATTGATAGCTGGTTTGATGTACGCATCGACCGCGCCATGACCGAGGCACTGGAATTGAGCAAATCCGCACTCGACATGCGTATGCGCGAGAAGCTCAAGGAAACCCGTGGCCTTGCCCGGCAGTTGCGGCAGACCAACGACGGTGCGCTGCTTTTCCGACTCAATGAATTGCGCGAGAAATCCGCCGCCAGCGAACTGTTGATCGCCCAATCCAATGGCCGGGTGATCGCGTCCTCCAGCACGGATCCCGGCACCATTATCCCCAGCCTTCCCGATGAAGCGGTGCTGCAACAAGTCAGGGATAACAGGTTCTACATTGGCCTTGCGCAGATCCGCGATCAAGGCCTGCACACCCGCGTCGCCATCGCCCTTGAACAGACAACCGCCGCCCGCAAGGCAAGAATCCTCATCGCCCTGTATCCGGTCAGCGAACGCATAAGCCAAATGGCGGAGAGTGTGCAATCGGCCTACACCAAATACAAGGAACTGGTGTATCTGCGCGAACCCCTCAAGCAGACCTTTGCCTTCACCCTGTTTCTGATCCTGCTGGTCACCCTGCTGTCAGCGGTGTGGGCGGCGTTCTTCTTCGCCCAGCGGCTGGTCTCGCCGATTCGCATTCTGGCCATCGGCACACGCGCTGTGGCCGCCGGCAACTATCACAAGAAACTGCCCGTCACCAGCAGCGACGAGCTGGGCTCGCTGGTGCAGTCATTCAGCGAAATGACCCAGCGTATCGCCGAGGCCCAGGATCAGGTCAAGCGCAGCCAGCGTCAGGCTGACCGTGAACGCGCCTATCTGCGCGCCGTGTTGGGACGCCTGTCATCGGGCGTGATGACCCTGGATCGTGATCTCACCGTGCGTGCCGTAAATGCCGCCGCCAGCCATATCCTCGGCATCAATCTCGATTACAGTGCCGGGCACAAGCTTACCAAACTGGAAATAGATTACCCGGAGGTTGTCCAGTTTGTGCAGACCCTTCTGCCGCACCTCAATGAAACGGAAACAGACTGGCGTGAAGAGGTCTCACTGTATGGCAGCGGTGGACACAAGATCATTACCTGTCATGGCACCCGGTTACCCGGCATGGAGGGTATTCCCGCCGGCTACGTGGTGGTGCTGGAAGATGTTACAGAGCTGGTGCAGGCCCAGCGCGACGCTGCCTGGGGTGAAGTGGCACGGCGGCTGGCGCACGAGATCAAGAATCCACTGACCCCCATCCAGCTTTCCGCCGAGCGTCTGCGGCGTAAATATCTCGACCGCATGGATCCAGAGGATGCCGAGGTGCTTGACCGCTCCACGCACACCATCGTGCAGCAGGTACAGGCGCTGAAGGAAATGGTACAGGCCTTTTCGGAATACGCCAGGACTCCCCAGATCCAGTTACGCCCGCTGTCCCTTGGCGATCTCATTCGTGAAGTGCTCGACCTCTATCGTGGCTACGGCACCCAGGTTTCATTTCACTTCGAAGAACAGCAAAACCTGCCATCGGTGGAGGCCGATCCCGGACGCCTGCGGCAACTGCTACACAATCTGATCCGTAATGCCATCGATGCACTTTCCGGGCGGGCCGATGCACAGATCCGCATTACCCTGGCCAGCCGCAAGGAGGCCTCGAAAACCTTTGTCGAATTGGCCATTGAAGACAATGGCCAGGGCATTCCCGATGACATGTTCGACAAGCTCTTCGAACCTTACGCCACCACCAAGCCCCGGGGTACCGGGCTGGGGCTGGCGGTGGTCAAGCGCATCGTCGAGGAACACATGGGCAGCCTGTTTGCCGAAAATACCCGTGCCGGCGCCCGCATTGTGGTGCGCCTGCCGGCCCTGGAACAGCCTGCCGGCAATATCACGCAGCTGCATCCGGGCAGGGCGAAAAGCCGCTAATCCGAGCTATTGATTCAAGGAACATAGATTAATCATGAAAGCCACCATTCTGGTTGTGGACGACGAGCCGGACATCTGCAGCTCGGTCAAAGATATCCTCGAAGATGAGGGCTACACCGTCATCATCGCCAAAAATGGCAATACCGCCCGGCAGATCGTGCGCCGTCAGCAGCCGGACATGATCCTGCTCGATATCTGGATGCCGGACATCGACGGTATCAGCCTGCTGAAGGAATTCTTTGCCGACATGGGTTTGCGAATCCCGGTGGTGATGATGTCCGGCCACGGCACCGTGGAAACCGCCGTCGAGGCCACGCGGTTGGGCGCCAAGGACTACATCGAAAAGCCACTGTCACTGGCCAAGCTGCTGCACACGGTGGAAAAGACCCTTGCTGCGGCGCCATCGGCGAGCCCGAAGAACCAGCCCCGCTACAGCGCGCCGTTGGGTAAGAGCACGCAGATGCAGCACCTGCGCGAACGCCTCGAGCACGCCGCCGCCTTCGATACCACGGTATTGCTGATCGGCGAACCCGGCAGCGGCAAGACCTTCTGCGCCCAGTACCTGCACGGCTGTGGCAAGCGGCGCAATGGCCCCTTCATGGACATTCATAGCTGCAGCTTCCGCGACGGAAATGGCACCGCCCTGCTGCTGGGCAGCGAGAATGCCGACGGCATTACCCCGGGCCTGCTGGAACAGTGCCGTGGCGGCACCCTGTTTCTCGATGACATCGCCGAGTTGGATGCCGAACTGCAGGAATACCTCAGCGCGGTATTGGTCACCGGCCAGTGGGTACGCATCAACGGCAGCGAAGTACAGAACCTCGATGTACGCATCATCGCCGGCACCCGTTACCGCCTGGAGCAGGAGGTGCATGCCGGGCGTTTCCGCGAGGATCTCTACCATTTGCTGAGCGTGGCGCCGATCCCGATCCCGCCGCTGCGCGAGCATGCCGAAGACGTCACCGAGTTGCTCCAGTATTATGTTAATCTGCTCGGCGACAGGGAGGGCCTGCCCTACCGCAGTTTTTCCGTGGCGGCACAGAATCGCTTGCGTCACTATCACTGGCCGGGCAATATCCGCCAGCTGGAAAATCTGGTACGGCGCATGCTGGTGGGGGGGCTGGAATCACAGATCGAACTGGATGAGGTCGAGATCATCCTCAGCAGCCAGCAGGAAAATGCCGAGCCTGTCGCCACCAATTTCAATCTCCCCCTGCGGCAGGCGCGCGAGCAGTTTGAAAAGGCCTATCTGGAATACCATCTGCGCCAGACAGGCTGGAGCGTGGGCAAGGTGGCCAAACAGGTGGGTATGGAACGCACCCACCTGTATCGAAAACTGAAATCACTGGGTATAGACACCCGGCGCGACAAGCAGAACTAGTGGTCCATCAATCAATACAAACTTGATGCACCACTAGCGGAAAAACAATAAAAGTTAACATTAGGGACACGATGAAAATCATCATCCTCGGTGCCGGTCAGGTCGGCACATCGGTAGCGGAAGCCCTCGCCAGCGAAGCCAGCGACATTACCGTTGTCGATGTCGACAGCAATAAACTCGACGCTCTGCGTGACCGCCTCGACATCGGCACCGTGCAGGGCGAGGCCGCCCATCCGGAGGTGCTGGCCAGCGCCGGCGCCGAGGATGCCGACATGATCCTCGCCGTCACCAACAGCGATGAGATCAATATGGTCGCCTGTCAGGTCGCTTACACCTTATTCCACACCCCCACCAAGATCGCCCGTGTGCGCAGTGTCGGCTATCTTTCACACCCGCAGCTGTTCACCCAGGAGGCGCTGCCGGTGGATGTGCTGATCAGCCCCGAACAGCTGGTCACCGACTACGTGCAGCGCCTGATCGAGTACCCGGGTGCCCTGCAGGTGCTCGACTTCGCCGGCGGCAAGGTGCAGCTGGTGGCGGTGAAGGCCTATTACGGCGGCCCGTTGGTGGGCCATGAACTACGGGCCCTGCGTGAACACATGCCCGGCATCGAGACCCGTGTCGCCGCCATTTACCGCCGTGGCCAGGCCATCGTGCCCGAGGGCAATACCGTCATCGAGGCCGACGACGAGGTGTTTTTCATTGCCGCCAAGCGTCATATCCGCGTGGTGATGAAGGAGCTGCGGCGCCTCGACAAGCCGGTCAAGCGCATTATTCTCGCTGGCGGCGGCAACATCGGCATCCGTCTGGCCAAGGCGCTGGAAGACAAGTATCAGGTCAAACTCATCGACCACAACCCGGAGCGTTCAAAGAAGATCTCCGAGGAACTGGAAAAGACCCTGGTGCTGTTCGGTGATGCCGCCGACGAGGAATTGTTGCTCGATGAAAACATCGATCACACCGATGTGTTCTGCGCGGTAACCAATGATGACGAGGCCAACATCCTTTCCGCCATGCTCGCCAAGCGCCTCGGTGCGAAGAAGGTGATGGCGCTGATCAACCGTGCAGCCTACGTCGATCTGGTGCAGAGCGGCATCATCGATATTGCCATTTCACCACAGCAGGTCACCATCGGCAGCCTGCTCACCCACGTGCGCCGTGGTGATGTTACTGCTGTGCATTCGCTGCGCCGCGGTGCAGCTGAGGCCATCGAGGCGGTGGCCCACGGTGATAAAAACTCCTCACGCGTGGTCAGTCGTGCCATCGAGGACATCAACCTGCCGCCGGGTGCCAGCATCGGCGCCATCGTGCGTGGAGACGAAGTCATCATCGCCCATCACGACACGGTGATTCAGGCCGAAGACCACGTCATCCTGTTCGTCGTCGACAAGGAACGTATCCCAGACGTGGAGCGCCTGTTCCAGGTCAGCGCCACCTTCTTGTAACGCATCATGCAACGCAATACCATTCAACGTATCGTCGGCCTGTTGATGATGGTTTTCAGCCTCAACATGCTGCCGCCGGTAGGCGTCGGCCTGTGGTATGGCGACGGCGCCATCGTCCCCTTTCTGGGCGCCTTTCTCGCCATCCTCAGTTTGGGCACGGCGCTGTGGTTGCCGGTGCGCAATGCCAACATGGAGGTGCGGCTGCGCGGTGGCTTCATTATTGTGGTGGTGTTCTGGCTGGTGCTGGGCCTGTCCGGCTCGGTGCCCTTCATGCTCTCGGATTATCCCCACATGTCGCTGACGGATTCCGTGTTCGAATCCATCTCGGCGCTGACCACCACCGGCGCCACGGTGATCACCGGTATCGATGACCTGCCGCACTCGATCCTGTTCTATCGCCAGCAGCTGCAGTGGATGGGCGGCATGGGCATCATCGTACTGGCGGTGGCCATCATGCCCATGCTGGGCATCGGCGGCATGTCCCTGTATCGCGCCGAGACGCCGGGCCCCATGAAGGACGCCAAACTCACGCCGCGCATCACCGAGACCGCCAAGGCTCTGTGGTACATCTATCTGGGCCTCACCGTGGCCTGCGCCATCGCCTACTGGCTGGCCGGCATGACGCCCTTCGACGCCATCGCCCACAGCTTTTCCACCATCGCCATTGGCGGTTTCTCCACCCACGACGCCAGCATAGGCTATTTCAACAGTGCCGCCATCGAATCCGTGGCAGTGGTCTTCATGCTGCTGGCCGGGATCAATTTCGCCATTCACTTTGTGGCCTGGCGCGGTAACAGTCCACGCCCCTACCTGCGGGATCCGGAGGTGCGTACCTACGCCGCTGTACTCGCTACCAGTGCGACCATTTCCAGTCTCTATCTGTACTTCACCGGTACCTTCGACGGCTTCGCCACGTCCCTGCATCACGGCATTTTTCAGGCCGTCTCCATTGGCACTACCACCGGTTTCACCACCGCCGACTACTACGCCTGGCCCGGTTTTCTGCCGGTACTGTTACTGTTCACCAGCTTTATCGGTGGCTGTGCCGGCTCCACCGGCGGGGGCATTAAGGTAATCCGCTTCCTGTTGCTGATAAAACAGGGTATGCGTGAAGTGTTTCGCCTCATCCATCCCAATGCCCAGCGTCCGGTCAAGATCGGCAACAAACCCGTGCCGGAACACGTCATCAATGCGGTGTGGGGATTCTTTGCACTCTACGTCGGCTCCTTCGCCGTCATCATGCTGGTCATCATGGCCACCGGAATGGATCAGGTTTCCGCCTTTTCCGCGGTTGCCGCGAGCATGAACAACCTCGGCCCGGGTCTCGGCGAAGTGGGCGCCAACTACAGCTCCATCAACGACGTCGCCAAGTGGGTGTTGTGCTTTGCCATGCTGCTGGGGCGGCTGGAAATCTTCACCCTGCTGGTGTTGCTCAGCCCGGCGTTCTGGCGTAAATAACAAACACGGGGAACGGGGGAAAACCCATGCAAATACTGCTCGCCGATGACCACCCACTGTTTCTCGATGGCATGCGTCACATCCTTTCGCAGCAGGATGACACGGTGCAGGTTGATTGCGCCGAGACTGGCGAAGCGGCCCTGCAGCTGCTGCGTGGGGAGATCGAATTCGATCTACTGTTGCTCGACCTGGGGCTACCCGATACTAATGGACTGGGCCTGCTGCACATCCTGCGCGAAGAGGCCATCATGGTGCCGGTGATCGTGGTCTCCGCGAGTGAAAACCTGCACCAGATTCGCGCCGCCCTCGCCGCCGGTGCCCTGGGTTTCATCCCCAAGTCTCATCATGCCGGGCAGATGCTGGACGCCATCCACGAAGTGCTCGATGAGGGCGAGATCTATCTGCCGGAGAGTATCCGCGAGCGTATCGATCAGCTTGCAGCCAACGACGAAATCCCCGTCGGCCAAGGCCTCACCCCACGCCAGCACCAGGTGCTAACGCTACTGGCCCAGGGCCTCGCCAACAAACAGATCGCACAACGTCTGAGCCTCACCGAGCACACGGTCAAGGCCCACCTCGGTGCACTGTTTCAGGTGCTGAAGGTCACCAATCGCACCGAATGTGCACGGAAGGCCCAGCGCCTCGGCCTGTTGGCAGACAATACTCTGTCAAACTGAATCACGGGTTGCCAGCAGCTGTTGCAGGGCAACCCGCAAGCGCGCCGGCTTCACCGGTTTATACAACACCCGATAGCCCGCCGCACCGGCGATCTGCAAGCGCTCCGGGGCCGTATCACCGGTGAGAATCAGGCCCGGCACATGGGCACCATAGGTGGCCTGCAAGGCCTTGATGGCCTCGATACCTGTGTGATGATTACGCAGCCGCAGATCGGCCAGGATGGCATCAGGGGCGCGCCCGTAGGCCGCCAGTACCTGCTCTGCCTGCTGCAGTGATTCCGCCACCAGCACCACAAATCCCCAGCGCAGCAGAATCTCCCGCATGCCCTCGAGAATATCCACCTCGTCATCGATCACCAGCACCAACTGCTGTGCAGCCTGCGGGCTTGGCGGTAACACGCCGCTGCGCCGTTCCACCACCGCCTCAGCGCGCCCCAGAGGCAAGCCGATGCAAAACACCGAGCCTTTGCCCGGCGCTGAATGTACCTGCAATGGGTAGTCGAGCAGGTCACACAAACGCTGCACAATGGCCAGTCCCAGGCCGAGGCCCTTGGCGCGGTCGCGCTCGGGATTGTCGAGCTGCTGAAATTCATCGAAGACATGCTCGATATCCTCATCGGGGATGCCGCGCCCGGTGTCCCGCACCTGCACCTCCACCCAGCCCGCGCGGCGGCGACAACCCACACTCACGCGGCCGGTCTCCGTGTAGCGAATGGCATTGCTGATCAAATTGCGCAGAATACGCTCCAGCAACAGGGGGTCGGACTGCACCACCACACTGCAAGGCAGCAGACGGAACTTCAACCCCTTTTGCTCCGCCAAGGCGCGGAACTCCCCTTCCAATTTTTCCAGCACGCGTTCCAGAGGGAAGTCCTCCACCTGTGCCTCCACCACCCCGGCATCAAGACGTGAAATATCCAGCAGGGCATTGAACAACTTGCCCAATGCATCCAGCGAGACATCCACCTGTGACAGCAAGCGGGCACGCGTAGTCTCATCCTGCACACCCCTCAAGGCATCGACAAACAGGCCCAGTGCGTGCAGCGGCTGGCGCAGATCGTGACTGGCGGCTGCCAAGAACCGCGACTTGGCCCGGTTTGCCTGCTCGGCAATGGCCTTCTGCTCGCGCAGCTGCTCGACCAGTGCCAGATTTTCAAAGCGCAGCCGCAGGGACTGCACCAGAGAACGGTGCACGTTACGGGCAAACATCAGATTCACCCCCAGGAAGACCAGGGCCAGGATGGCGAGGATGTAACCCTGGTCACCAATCCCGGCCAGGCTCCAGCTCAGACTGATCAGCGCCGGTACCACATAGAAGGCATAGGCTGGCAAATAGGCCGACAGCGAGGGCATGGAGCCAGCGGCCATACCGAGGATGATCATGACCAGGCTGATGAGGTAAAAGGGGTTGTCCGGCAGCATAAAGAGAAAGGCTGCGCTGCCCCACAGGCAGCCTGATACCCCCGATGTCACCGCAAAGATCCAGCCCCAACGGCGCGCTTCGTGGTCATTGAGGTCAACCTGGTCAAAACGAGCCGACAACCACCAGCGAAACAGGCTGAGCCCGTATTGCCCCCCCATCCATAGTGCCAGTATCCACACCTCCACCACATTCCAAAAGATGATGGCAACACCCGTGGTGACAAAAATCACCGCAATCAGCACAAAAGGAAGCTGCGCCCGCAGCAAGCGGATCTTTTCCCGGTGAATGTGCGCCGCAAATTCGGGTGATGCGCTGTATGCAGCCTCAGTCAAAACGCTTCTCCACACAAATATGTGGGAAGTGTACACGTACTAATTAGACTTTTGGCTAATACCCAAGCGCCAAGCAAAGCGATAACCTCCGCCCGGATATGCGCAGAAAAGTGCAGACGACAACATGGTCAGAGGGTAGCGCGATACTCGTAACTGCAAAATAAACTGCCCCGCAGCAAGCTACGGGGAATTTACCCAAAATGATTAAAGAGTATCCGCAGCACCGGAAAGGACAGCAGCATTATATCGAACCACGGATTCATTTTTTTGGTCGAAATTATTACATGGAGATTGATATGGGTAGGAAATACAAATGCGGGGTAATAATTTTAATACTGAGCATGCTGCTAATGCTCAGTGCATGTGGAGGAGAAACAGAGACGCCACTCGTCATACCCGTGGATACCGATGGCGACGGCCTGACAGATATACAGGAAACAGGAACTTACGGCACCTCACCGGTTATGGCCGACACCGATGGTGACGGTTACAGCGATGGCGATGAAGTACTGCAACTGGGCGTCGGCAACAGTAATCCCTATGTTTATAACCCCCTGGTGGCGGATTTGCCGCAACTCAAAGTAGAAATCACCAGCATTCCCAATATCGGTTATGACTTTTCCGATAGCAATGGGAAGACATACCAGGACAGCACCACCCGATCCCAGTCTCAGTCAACATCAACCTCGACCAGCTTCGGTGGAAGCGTCACGGTCGGAGTCGAAGCAAAAGCAGAGGTCAGTGCGAGTTTGACCGGGCCAGAAGCGAGTGCCTCGCTTACGACATCAATGGAATCGACGGTCAGTTTTGACACCACAACCATGACTGAGAATCAAAATACCTATTCACAAATGGTCACGGAAGGTGTTGAGAAAAGTACGACCTGGAATGGCGGCAATATCAACGTCACGGTCAAGCTATCGAATCCCGGACATATTGCCTATACCCTGAAAGATCTGAGTCTGTCTTCAACCAAGGCTGCCGATGGACAGGAGCCGTTTCAAGCACTGGCAACGCTGAAATATAAGGGCGGCTTTCCGCCGCAAAGTTTATCGGGAGGCCAATCTCGAATAGACCTACCCTTTGAGAATACCGACCTGACGTTGCAAAATGTCCGCACCATGTTAACCGCCGCACGTTCGATGAGCATCAAACCGGCCACCTTTGAGACCACCGACATAACCGACACGCCGTTTGCGTTTAAACAGGAGGAAGTCGATGCCAAGACCGCCAAAATCCTGATTGATTATGGGCCTTATGGTGAGTCGGAACTGTATCAGGTCGCGACCAATTCCGACCCGAATAATCCGGGGCGAAAATTGAGCGATATTCTCGGTTCGATACTTTCCGTTGCTTATACCGAATCATCCGGGATTACTACAATACGCAGCAAGCCTGCGACGGCACCCACAGGCACCCAACGCTGGGTTGTGACGAAACGCTATAATCAGGGACAAGGCGGTATTGATGAGGTTTATGATTCGGTATCGGGCGCCTATTCTGCCGCTGATATCCACGTCAATGTCGGTGATGAAATTCTGATCGTCTATCTGGAAGACGCCGATGGGGATGGCCTGGGTTACCGCGAAGAGATTGTTAACGGCACGGATCCAAATACCGCGGATACCGACGGTGACGGTCTGGATGACTATGAAGAGGTGCGAGATGGCTGGGTGGTTGCCGCGATCAATCAACACGACGCCAATCGCTATCCCGCCAAGGTTTTTTCGTCACCCATTTCAGCCGATTATGATGGCGACCTGGTTATGGATGCCGCCGAAAAGGCACGCGGGCTGGATCCTTATAACGAGGACACTGATGGAGATGGTGACCATGACAATACGGATAACAGTACCGCAGGAGCGCCCTTATCGAATAATCTGACCGTCACACGAGTGGATTTATCAACCGTCAGGGTGAGCGGCAGCGTGTCGGCAAAATCGCCACAGACCCTTGCGAACGTGGAGCTGGACTGGGGCGATAGCAGTACGCCTGAAACCTGGAACGGTGGTATTTCGCGTGCACTCAAACCATCAGATCATGTGTATGCGTCGCCGGGTACTTATACTATTACCCTGACCATGAGTGATGATTCAACACCAACAGCCAATACGTTGGTGCAAACCGCAAAGGTGGTATTGACAAAGTCCTCCCGGGTGTCCACCGGTGGTGGATGGGACTCTGCCTGGCGGGTGACTCAGCATGTCCGGACGGTGGCTGACCTGAATCAGGATGGTTTTGATGATGTGATCAGAATTGGAAATGCTCGGACTGACGTGATGTTGGGTTCTGCATCCGGTCTGCAAGCAGAAACTACCTGGTCAACGGCTAACTGGACGACAAATCAGTATGCTCACGTCGATACCGATCCTCGCTTCTTTGTCGATATCGATAACGACGGTGATCTGGATATTGTCGGTGTCGATGCCAGCGCCAACATCGTGCGTTACGGACTGAATAACGGTTCCGGCTTTGATGCGCCGGTAGACTGGATCACAGGAATCAATTGGAATGTTGGTTATGACAGCGCCTATCTGGTCGATGTCGATAATAATAACTACCCCGACTTTGTTCATGCTAAACGCAATGGCAGATTGACCGTCTATACCTCGAATGGAGCCAGCCTTGCCCACTCTGCGGCGATTGTTGATGCGCAAGCCTGGGGCAGCGGTTATCCTGACCGGAGAAAATACCCCATTATGGCGTCTGATCTGGATGGTGATGGCTGTACCGACCTGGTTTTGTTTGGCATAGACGATACCTTTTCCAATCGCTCTAACTGTGATGGGACTTTTGTGGGCTGGACGTTGCTGCTTGATAGCGAACTGGATTACAACTCGAAGTGGCGAACCGAATTACACCATCGGGAATTGGTTGATCTGAACAATGACGGCAGACCCGATTTCATCGGATTTGGCACTGCCGGCGTTTCCGTTTACCTCAATACCAGCACCCCGGGCTCTATATCCATCGAGCCCTACACCATCTGGTCCAGCCAATTTGTCAGCAACCAGGGTTGGGCGATGGAGAAATTCGTTTCCCCCCGGTACTGGTATAACATTTCCCCACGTTACCTGAGCGATGTCGATGGTGACGGGTTTACTGACGTGGTGGGTTATGCCAACGCGGGTGTTTACGTGTTAAGCAATAAACTGGGAATAGACCGTACTGCCGGTTTCGCCCCTTACTGGTTTGCCGCGCCGGATTTTAATATCAGCTCGGCTACGGGAGGCGAATGGTGGGAAGATCATACGGATCCTTCGCTCGCCCCTATCTCTATTTGTTCCTTTTTCATACCTTGCCGGGAATACTTCCCACGCATGGTAGGTGATTTTAATGGCGATGATCGTGCCGATTTTCTGGGATTTGACCAGACCGGTATCATCTATCAACCGGCCACCTATGTGACACAGTTTAAATAGGACATTCTGTCGATAAATGACAGCATAAAAAGGGTCGGTGACGGATGGTAGTAATTTGGATCCGTCACCGATCTCTTTAATTTTCCAGGAATAATTATCGTCCCAGGAAAATGTCGAGAGTCTGGTGCTCTCTTTCTTTCACCCCACCAAAAAAGCTCAGCCAATGATCAATTTTGCCCCCACCAGCAGGGTGATCACCTCGAAAGCCCGTTTGATCCAACGATTACCCTGGGTAATGGCGAGATGGGTGCCAATATAACCACCCAGCAGCGGGCCGGCCGGCGGCATGGGCCGCGGTTCCTGCCCAAGACAGGGCTTGAACAGGGAGTACAGGCCAAGGCCGAGCTGCAAGAAATATAATTTGAGGGCTTAATTGTTGAAAAATCGCTTAACAGATAAAGCCATCCGATTTCTACAACTCAACCTGAGGAGTAGTAAGGAGTGGTTACGTTTTTTTGAAAATATAACAAACAGAGATAGAGGATATCCCATGCGTATTCGAGCCAACGACACGCTACTCACCCGACTCTGGATAGGTGCTGCACTGCTGTCCACCTTCCTGCTGACCGCCTGTGAAAATGGCGGCAGCCCATCAGAAGCGCAGATCGACGCACCGGACACCGTGCAGGAAGAGATCCTCACCGTGGCCGCGAAGATCGATGGTTATGTCCTGGAAGACAGCCGTCAGATCGACGACACCACCATGGAATACACTTACCGCGCCAGCCTCAACAATGACGCCTTCCCCGCCAGCCAGGTCACCGCCCGCATCGCCGAGACCCCGGACGGTATCACCCTCATCGACGGCACCCTGAGCTTCGACAATGTCGCCGCCAATGGCCGCAAGGACAGCAGCAAGACTTTTGTCCTGCGCCGCGATCTCAGCCAGCCCTTCCGTGTCGAAGACCTGGTGTGGGCTGTCGAGGCCGAGCGTGAGGCCAGCCTCAGCGTCGAAACCGGCCAGCACGAGCTGCGCATGGGCCTCGGTGAGACCCGTGACATCAGCTACCAACTGCTGGCTTTCAACCCCGACGGCACCTCCCGCGACCTGAGCCTGCGCGAGAACAGCGACCAAGGCCTGCGCCTGGGCAACAGTAACAGCGGCACCATCCGCCTCGCCTCCGGCAGCAACAGCTATCGCCTCAATCAGACGGTAACCGGCCTCGAAGCCGGACGCTTCGAACTGACCCTTAGCGCCAACCTGCCCAGTGCCGGTCTCGAACAAAGCGTACGTATCAGTGTCATCGTCAAGGCCGACAGCGATGGCGTGCCCGACGAACTCGACCTGTGCCCCAACAGTACAGCAGGCGATACCGTCAATAACGCCGGCTGCGCCCCGGTCGACGTGGTCGACAACAGCGCCTTCCGCGATCTGCAAGTGGGCCAGATCACCTTCCGTGTGCGCGAGGATAATCTCGAAGAGCAATACAGCAATGGCATTCTCACCAGCCTGCAGGCCAGCGGCTCGCTGCTGCTGCTCACTCCCCTGGGCGATATGGTATTGCAGGAGGCCGAGCTGGTGTTCGAATACGGTAATTCTGCCCTGGCCGGCATCGAGCGCCTGCGCGGCACCGCCCAGGTGCCCTTCCCCAACGTCGGCATCCTCGCTGATGCCGAGATTGGCACCCCGGTGATCGCCGATGTCGGCCTGGACTACGGCAGCAATCTGGCCGACCTCGAAGCACCGCTGAAGGACGACCGCCAGTACCTGTTCTTCAAATTCAGCGCCGGTTTTGAGGCCAGTATCGGCCCCATCGGCTTCGAGGCCCCCGGCGGTCAGTCCGTCACCTTCGTCCTCGATCCCCAGGACCCCTTCTTCTTCCTCACCGGCAGCCTGCCCGGCCTGTCCGAGATCGCCGGCGTAGAAGACCTCGGCATCGCCATGTCCCTGCAGGGCCTGATTCCCTTCGCCTCGCAGACCACCTGGGGCATCGGCGACGGCATCGGCAACTTCGACGCCAACCTCTATTTGCAAGGCGTCATTCCCTTCGCCCGCCTGCCGCTGAACCTGGACGGCTCGCTGGTGGTCGACGTGGATGCCAACGACGACGGCAACACCCTGTTCAACAGTCTTGCGCCAGACGTGGAATACGGCGGCAATGGCACCCTCAACGTCGGCGTCGACTTCCTCAAGTTCTTCAGCTTCGGCTTCGAACTGGGCAACGCCAGCCTCGGCATCAAGATCACCGAGGGTGAGCAGAATGCCTACTTCAGCGGCATGCTTGAGCCCGATACCAGCTTCCTGCCGCAGGACGTGGTGCCCATCCGGCCCAATGCCACAGTCAATATGGCCGGCTTGATCAGCGACGACATCGCCAAGTCCTTCCTGCGCGGAGAGGGTGAATACGGGCTTGATGCCTCGAGCCTGGGCCATCTGGTTGGCGTCAACCTGGGTGACCTGACCACCACCAGCGCCACCTTCAGCGCCGACCGCAACGGCGTGCGCCTGACCGGCCTCACCCGCAGCAGCATCTACCCCGGCGTCATTTTCGACGGCGACGCCCAGCTGGACGCCAACTTCACTGGCTCACCCAGCGATTGGGGCATCGGCATCAGCGGCCAGATGGAAATTGCCGGTACCCCCATCAGCCAGGGCCAGCTGCAGGTTAGTACCGCAGGCATGTTCGTCAGCGGTGATTTCGTCACCCCGCTGACACGCATCGGCATGAGCGGCCGCATCGACGCCAGCGGCATCGAGATGCGCGGCAACACCGGCATCACCATTCCCATCAGCGTCGTGGAGACGGTGGTGGAATGGGTGGTGAATGGTGCCATTTGCGGCTACGACAAGGTAACGGATGCTGCCATCTGCGGTTTCGACACTGTCACCAGTGGCGCCATCTGTGGCTACAAAACCGTTACCAGCGCCGCCATCTGCGGAACCAAATGGGTGACCAGCATCATTGAGTGCGGTTGGAGCGTCATCACTGGTCAGGGTGGCTGCAATGTCGCCAAGTCCTGCGACGTAGCCAAAACCTGCTCAGTACCCGCAAGTTGCGATATCCCGCGCGGTTGCAACAAGACTAGCTATGTCACCCTGCCCAAGGGCGAGTTCCGCGGTGACATCGAGCTGCTGCTGGGCAACCAGGGCATTGGCGGCGAAGTGAGTGGTGACTACTGCCTCAATGGCGACTGCACCACCCTCACCGGCGGGCGGGTCAAGGCCGGTATTAGCGGCCTGGAAGCCTGCATTACCATCCCCGGCGGTATCGGCGAGGTGTGCGCACCGATCTGATCCGCGAGCAAGTACAGACGGGGCAAGGGTATCTTCGCCCCTCGCAGTAAAAAGCCGGCATCGTTGTGTGATGCCGGCTTTTCTTTTGTCTGTGTGGTTTGCACGGGCTGGGCCTTAAGGTTTGCCACTCAGGCCAGCCACAGCAGATACGCCCCCACCCCCAGCAACAAGAACGCGGAGACCTGGCGCAGCCACTGCCGATGTTGTGGCGAAAAGAACCACTGCTGCCAGCGTTCCAGCCCGTGTCCCACCAGCAGCAGGGGCAAGCCCGTCCCCAGTCCGTAAACGAACATCAGCACGCCGCCGAATAACAGATCACCCTGCATGGCGACCAGGCTCAGGATGCCGAGCAGGATGGGCGTGGCACAGGGGGCGATGGCCAGCGAGAACAGCAGGCCAGCGCCGAAGGCATGCGCCAGTCTCCGGTTGCCGCTGCGTTGCGGTGCTGGCAGACGTAGCGTGGGCAGGGGCAGCAGGCCCAGCAGGTTCAACCCCATCAGTAGGGGCACGGCCGCTAGCAGCAGGCGAAAGCCGTTGTCGAACTGGCCGAACACCCAGCCCAGCGAGGCCGTTAGCAGGCCCATCAGGCCGGTGGCGGTGGCCATGCCCAGAACGAACCACAGGCTGCTGCGGGTCAGGCTCGTATGCACCGGCTGCCCGTCGGACTGGCTACCCAGCTCTCCACCAAGGAAGCCGACCACCGCTGGATACATGGGCAGGCAACAGGGATTGAAGGCCGTGATCAGCCCCCCGACGATCACCAGCGGCAGGGCCAGCAGGGAACCGGTGGAGAGGAACGGCGCCAGCCAGTCGGCGAAATTGTCCATGCGCGGCGCTATGACTGGCCAAAGGCCGCCAGAGCATCGCGCAGCCTGCGCTGCACCGCCGGACTTTCGCCCACCACCTGCCCCACCTTGCGGCCTTCGGCGTCGATGAAGATCACGCTGGGCAGGAAGCGCACCTGGTAGCGCTCGATGAGGGGATTGCCGGCGGACCAGTCCATCTGCAGCACGCGGATGTGGTCGCCGTAGTCTTTCGCCGCCTCGTCCACCAGGCGGTGGATCGCGCGGCAATCGGGGCTGTTGTCACCGCGCACCAGCAGCACCGCCGGGCCTTCGATGCCTTCCGCCGACACCGTCGCCGTGCGCGTTCCCTGCCAGTACTTGAAGCCGAACATCCCGGCCAGCAGCAATAACACCGGCAGCCAGATCTTCGGAGATACCCTAGATTGTGGGTTCATCGGATACAGTCCTCACTCTCTTCGTCCGCACAGCATGTAGCCTGGGTTGAGCCTGCGAAACCCGGGAAAGACAACGCGCATCTCCTCGCTGTGTCCTCACAGTGAAAGACAGATCCGGCCTGATATTCATTTCTCTTGTCCCCGTGCACAGCATCTCCTCCCAAGCGATTGACTCTGCAAGTAACATCCCGGGTTTCGCAGGCTCAACCCAGGCTACCGTCCGGCATTTCATCGGCCGAGGTACAGCCACAACCGCTGTCCGCAGCCAACGTACCGGCGGCACGACCCTGCACATAGGCTGCCCCCGTCGCCAGCGCCGCCTCGGCCCGCGCCAGTTCCCGGCCCAGATAGGCGGCATGGTCGAGGCGGCTGATCAGCCCGGCCTCGATGACGGCGGCATACAGGGCCGCCGGCGCGGTGGCTGCAAACACACGGTCCAGCACACCCTGGTTGCTGTAGTGTTCGAGCATCAGGCGGCCCCGGGCGCGATCCGGGTAGACCACGAAATAGCCCGTCGGGTCCAGGCGCAGGCGTGCCGGCCCGGCGACCTCCTCGACCGCCACTGGCAGCACTTCCACCGCGCTGTCTTCCACCGGGCCGGGATTGTGGGCGGCGGTGGCCGTGATCAGCCCACACAGCACGTCCGTGTCGTTCTCGCCGATGTGATCCAGCGCCGTCACCTGGGTACGGAAGGCCGCGATCTGCGCCGTCGAGACATTCTTCAACAGTGGCCGCTTGCCCCTGGCGCCGATGATGCGGCCTTTTTCATCGACACCGTTTTCCAGCAGGCTGAGCAGCGACTGCCCGGGCAGGTGGCCGATGGCACGCCGGGTGTCCTCGCCGCAGACGATGAGAAAACGGATATGGGGATTGGCCAGTACATTGCGCATCAGGTGCTCGATGCCGAGATTCTCCGTGTGCAGACCGCCTGTAATGGCCAGGCCCTCGGGCCGTCGCCCGGCAAGCGCCTCGGCCAGGACATCCGAGTTGAGGGTGCACACGGCCACCGGGGCCTGGAATCGCAGCACGCGGTAGTCGCCCGGCAACGGCGGCCAGCCCTCGCGGATCTCCGGTTCCTCGGTGGCGCAGTGGGCCTGCTCGGCCACTGCGGGGTCGATCTCCGCGGCCAGGTTCATCGTCACCGCCGGCCAACAGGTCTCGCAGCCCAGGCAATCGTAGCGCCTTTCCTCGAACAGCCTCTGCGCTTCGTCGAGCAGCGCGCCCAGCGGCGTGGCGATGGGCACCAAGCCCCGCAGTGCCGTTACGGTGTCGAGGAAACAGCCGCAGCGCCAGCATTTCTTCGCCGCCAGGGTCTGGCGCAACTCGGCCGCCAGCGCCGTGAGGGTCTTTCCGTCCCGTTCCGCCGTAATGCGTGCATTCATCGACATTTCCGAAAACGACGAAATGAATGGGCGCGCAAACAGCGGCTCATTCGTCCCGCCCTCGCAGCATCGACAGATCGCCCTTGATGGCCTCCAGCAGCGCCGGGTTATCCAGCCGGTAATAAACCATCTTGCCGTCGTTGCGCATGCCCAGCCAGCCCTGCTCGCGCAGCAGTTTCAGCTGATGTGAGGTCGCAGCCATACTCAGGCCGAGCACGTGGGCGATGTCGCAGACGCACAGCTCGCCTTCGCCCAGGGCCATGAGGATGCGCAGGCGGTTGGCGTTGCCCAGCAGCTTGTAGAAACCGGCCAGCGCCGGTAGGCGCTCCTCCTTGTCCGCCAGCGCGGACTTGATGGCATCGACGCGGGCATGGTCGAAGCAGGGGATGTTGCAGATGTCCGCGGCTTGCGGCACAGGCCGGGCTTTCGGCATGGGAGACTCTCGATTCGTCAGTTGCGAAAATGATAGACTGAAACCCGGCCAAAGGCAAACGGTGAGACATGCCCTGCACAGCGGACTGGAATGAACACGGCAACTTCGTTGACAAACACCGCATCAGGGGGATGCGATGGGGGCAGGGGACAAAACACCCCTTGAGGCCGTGTGTCGTCGGCTGGATGGGCTTACTTAATAGGTTAGGTGACCCGGAAAAGGGCTCTGACCCCTTTTCCTGCTTTTCCCTTGTGTAAAGTCCGGGGAGTCCTGATCAATTAAAGATTCCGTAGTGCCTCAACAACCGCCGCTGTTTGTCTCGTATCGATCATCGCCCCGTGAACGCCACGATTCTCACTGCGCAAGTCTTCAATCTTCAGTGCCTGGGTCAGGGTTTCGAGGGATGGACCACGTTGCGAGCATTTGAGCCCCATTGCCCTTGCCCAAGGCTGTGCTGCCCGTTGAGAACAAAACACACCGACGGTTGACGGTGGTTCTACCTGATACCTTTCCACATGGTCGATAATCAAAGACCAGTCAAACTCCGCGTTGTGAATGACCACCAATTGGCCTGACAGCCTGTCACAGACTTCCGCCCAATGTGATGAAAATAATGGGTAGCCTTGGGCTTGTGTATTGCTGATGCCATTGACCTGGGAAGCCTCTTCCGTCATCGGACGATGCGGCTTGAAACGATATTCGGTCGCCTCAGCCACACTGCCATTATGCACCATGGCCAGCCCCAGACTCACAATGCCTGGTGCACCTTGTTCATCAAACAGCCCGGTCGTCTCGGTATCAAGTACCACATGAGACTCAGGGAGGGTCTTGAACGGCCACAGTAGTTGATTGATGAGTTCGGTCTTCATTGCAGGCCACCGCGTTATGTGAGTTCCGAAACCGAGAGCACGTTCGTAATCTGCTTGCCGTCCCAATGGAATTGATAATGCCCAGCCTGAACGGCGGGCGGGACAAGTGCCTTTGGCTTCAGCAGGGCAACGCATTCCCCCTTTGTATGCCGGATGGAGTCATACAGAATCCCCAGCGCATCTTGCTGTTTCAACCGTTCCCCAACCGCTTGGGCGTGAACGAAGCTGTCTGGGTCATGCACCTTGGGATCGCCGCGCAGATCAGCCAGCGTTGCATCCACTACGCAGTGGTAGCAACGCATGGTGAGTATCTGCGGGCCTTCGTTCGTCGCTTGCAGAAAGCGGCTACGGCTGAATTTGGATTCTTCAATCGCCGTGTCCAGGTCGAGACCTGCGTAATACACCCCATACAGCCCCTTCGTAAAGCGGCTTTCCGTGCCAGCATGGGTAAACGCCGCCATGATGGCCGTCGTACCCGGCCCGGTCACGCGATCCTCGGGTGCAACCAGGGCAATGTTTCCGACCTCATCTTGCAGCCGATCATTGGTCAGGCTTTCCAATGCGTAGGCCGCTTCCAGCTCCTGCGGGTCAAGCAGGTTCTCGAACAGTCCAATTGGAGGGAAGTGGCTGGGAATCAGGCGGTATGAATCACCATGTACGTCCACTTTAGACGTACTGCTCCCCACGCCACCCATCCAGGTAGCGCCGAACATCCACCAGATCCACCACCCGGCCTGCCAGCATGCGGTCAAGGGCAGACTGTCCGCCAAAATCACGATTTGGCTTGCGAACCCAGTCTTTCCACTGGATCGGGTCTGAAAACAACACCTGGATGCTTTTGTAGATGCCTGCAAGATAAGACAGCCGTTCCAGAGTGTCTTTGGACAACTTGATTGGCGCGCCGGTTTCCAGCTTACACTGCCAGTTATACAGCGTGGTGCGGGTTCTAAACCCTGCCAGCGTGCAGCGCTGCTTGTCCGTCAAACCCCACTCTTCGGCGATGCCAAAGAACAGCTTGACGGCCACACGGCTTATTTCGCTCTCATTCACTGCAGGCTGGGGATTTTGGGTGTTCATGGCGGACTCTCCAATCGATATACTATATGATATGTTCATATGTGAACATTGTCAATAATAATGATCAGATAAGGCCGGAGGGCCGGAACTCCTACGAGGGATATACCGTATTGATACCTCTCCCATGCAGTTTGGAAAACTGGGGTCAGAACACAAATTTTGCCAATATACTACCTACCGGAATATATTACTTTCGGCTCTTCTACGCGAGGGCGCCCAGTTTTGCCTGGTCGTGGCAAGAGGTTCTCGCCTTGTAACATTTATAATTCATAGACATTATTATCGGATGCCACAATGCGAGACCCCATCTTTTTTAACCTTATTCGTTATGTGCTAGCGCTTACGAAAACCGGTTTAATTACTAGAGTTAGACTGGCACCACCTTATTAGCGCACGGCCCTTTTTGGCCTTCCCCAACTTCATACTCCACTTTCTGACCATCACTCAGGGTTGCATAGCCACCGCCAGCTTGGATTTCAGAATGATGAACAAACAGATCCTTGCCACCATCATCTGGAGTAATGAAACCAAAACCTTTATCCGCGCTGAACCACTTTACTGTACCTGTACTCATGCCGTATTTTCCTTTTTGTGTTTAATATTCATTGACTTCGATTATTTTTCTATGTGTCACCGGTTGTTGCCGCTTTATCGTCGTTTCCTGATATAGGTTGAACGTCCTGCGGCTCACTATCGTCTACCCCTGCTTTTTGCAAGCGCTTCTCTTCCTTCTTTTTCTTTTTGGCGATTTCTTTCTGGCGCTTTTCAAAAGCGTAATTGGGTTTAGCCACTCGTATTCTCCTCTACATAATTCTAGGATTAGAGCCGTTATAATACGGTATTTTCCAACCGATTTCGCTCTTCATAGCATCTACAATATCCAAAGTCACAAGAGGGTGCTGGATCGATAGCGGACGTTCACCTCAGACACATAACGACCAAGCTCAGCTGCGGACAAACCGCGAAGCGGGTTGGCTGTCAGCTGCAGCGCCTTGTGTACGCCCAGCATGGGCATGAACTAATGAGGTGAAAGTCCTCTGTAGGAAGGTCACCATCCTTAGCGGTTGTATGCCGTTATTAGATGCCAACTACTAGCGAATGGCAAGGGCCAACCCGCGAGGGGCGGTCTGAAGGAAGCCGGACGCAAAACTGCGAGCTGATGAACAAAAACATCATATGAGGCGTAGGCTGAAGGCGAGATGGCACAAGACATCGAAGCCATGTGATCTAACGGCCACCGTAAATGATGCAGCAGTGCAGAGAAAGTTCATGCTCTTATCTGGGGAGATCTGCTTAACGAGCGATCGGTAGATAACCAGTGAGGCCACTGGTCGACCAAGCCTTGGCTTCTCAGCTTCCATCGACTGAGAAGAGCGAATAGATGGAAACCGGCAGCGCTTGGCAGGGTAACTTGCTGAGTGATTAAGCAGAAGTCAGCAGACGGCATAGTAGCCAAACGCCTACCGTAATGGGTAGGACACGGTGAAGGCCTGAACCTGAAGATCAATGAGGAGTCTGTGCAGCTCAACTACCCCATGCCCGACCGGGTTAAGGGGCGTTGGCGCAAAAGCAGCAGCCAGCATTGGAGTAAGTCGGAGCTAATCGGCCAGCTTGCTTTAAACGTCTTTGGGAAACGCCCTGTGCGGAGCCGCATGCAGGGTGTTGTGGGGGCTGAGGGTTAAAGACCCTCGGCTACCCGATTGATTTCGCGGCCACTCCATTTTTCGGGACTCAGAAGCCATATACCGGATTGTCCGGGTCGAAGTCCCGATCCTCCAATCCCACATTCACCCGCACGTCTTCGTACCCGTAATCCTCCACCTGCCGCAGCTGACCATCCTCTATGTTCCATGAACGGATACGCAACGGCAAGCCGGTGCGCAGGCTGACGCAGAGCATGACCTCG
>CAJVYS010000009.1 GCA_913009875.1 uncultured Gammaproteobacteria bacterium
TGATTAACGGCAGTACCTCATCCCACAATAGGCCACCGATGCCTGTCGCAAGAGCCGGCAATGCAACCGAGGAGAACCTCTCTTTCTGGATGATTTTCTTCAATGCGCGCAAGGTATGATTGACGTTTCTAGTGCTGGCTTTGCCCGGTCGGGCACCATGTCCGTAGCCGCCTTCCTGAGTCAGGAGGCTGATAATACGAATGCCATTTGGCCCTCCCCACAGCCAAGCCTCACCTGGCTTTGGATGCTTTTGGTGACACCAATGATGGAAGTCCTTATGCAGGGCCGGATAGTATTCGTGCAGCGACTTGGCCAGGCCTTGATCCATAGGGTCGTTCGCCGCTACGCCATGAGCGATTGCTTGGGCCTTGCTGAGAAGGATGTCACCCGCAATTTCATAAATCATGCAATGTTTTCCTTAATAGATGTTTAAAAACTGGCCCTGCGTACAAGCAGGGAGAAATAAATCACTCATGACTTCGTCTTGAAATGTAAGTTAATATTCGTTGGAAAAGGGGAAATTATTATTATCCTGCGCTTTAAATGGTGCGGGCATATTAATGATGAGCTAAGCAGTTAGCCCATCCCTTAAGTATAGCAATGGGGTCATTTCTTGCTACGATGCCGAAGGGTCTTTTTATTAACTATCTATCACGAATGGCTCCTCCTGGCCGATAGCAGCTGCTTTCTACGATTAGTATTAATCGTCGCATAAGTATTAGCATAAAATATTGCGCTAATTACCGAAAAATGACGCTATTCGAGCGCAAGAACTTATGCAACGATTAATATAGATGACCGCTACCGCTGCAAAGCAGTAATTCTCGTAACCGCCTGAGAGGAAATGCCACGATTATACTCGGCAGGATTCACTGCATCTGATCCGTCTTTCTTCGCCCCATCGCAATCCACGGCGTTTTTTAATCCTTGCTTAAGATTCATGCCCTAGATTATGCATCAAGATGTCATTGGTCATAATTGGAGCAAGATATGGAAAAGCAACAGGTTGTCGTCTGGGATCTCGGGGTGCGTGTTTTCCATTGGTCCCTGGTTGCGTTGTTTACGTTTTCGTATCTCAGCGGGGATGAGCTAGAGACATTACACGCCTACAGTGGTTACGCCATCATCGGCCTGCTGGTGTTCCGGCTTATCTGGGGTTTCATGGGCAGTAAGCATGCCCGCTTTGCCGATTTTGTGCGTAGTCCACGGGTGGTCATTGATGACCTGAAGAGTATAAAAGAAGGGCACCCGAAGCGTTATTTGGGGCACAATCCCGCCGGTGGGGCAATGATCGTGATGCTGTTGGTCGGGCTATCGCTGTTGACCTTTACCGGGCTCATGGCCTATGCGGAGGAGGGCCATGGACCCTTGGCGGGCGCCGAAGTTTCTATCATTTCCACGGCCTATGCCGACCATGATGAAGATAAAGGCGGCAAGAAGGGCGAGAAGAAGGATGAGTTCTGGGAGGAGGTCCATGAATTCACGGGCAACTTCCTGCTGGTGCTGATCTTTCTGCATATTGCCGGCGTTGTCGTGTCATCAAAGCTGCATGGCGAGAATCTGGCTAAGGCAATGATGAGCGGTAAGAAGGAAGTTTCTTGACCCGCCGCTGCGGTGACTCATTGCCTAAAAATTGGCTGCTTGCCTCAAACACCTTTTTTGGTATGGCGAAATAATTTTATGGCTCTGAACACGGGTAGGAGCGGATCCTTGGGCCGCGATGGTTTTCCCACTCAGGTATCGCGGCCCAAGGGTCCGCTCCTACAACAACAGCTCGCCTGAAGCGCCTGCTGTCGCTTCTGCGCGGTAGGTCGGGGTGGTTTTTTCAATCAATCACGTGGGCACATAAGACGTGCCCACCCTACGCATAACCGCACCGGTCGTATTGGTATTGCGGGGTGGCTTGCTCTCGATTGAGAATCTGCCAAACAAGGAGGGGGGTTATTGCAACGAGAGGTAGTGCTGGAATAACACTGGATCCTGTTGCTTGAGCCGGGCGCGCAAGGCGATGTTGTCGTCGGTTTGCGCAGACCGGTTGCTTTGCAGTTGATACAGGGTGCGGTAGCTGGCGGGGCAGTCTGCCGCATCGTGGCGGGGGCCGGCGAGGACTTTGCTCAGGCCGGGTTTGTCCAGCAGCAGCCAGGCCGGAAAGGTGTGGGCCGGCAGTTCCGGTTCCAGTTCCTGGAAGGCGGCCCATTGCTGGCGTAGTTCTGTATCGAGACTGGATTTGATGGCACCGCTTTGTTCCGGAAACTGCCAGCACAGGGTGAACCCGCTCAGCAAGGCGTCGCATCGCTGATGCAACTGGTCACAGGCCCGGGCATGGCGCTGGAGCAATACGGAATCGCTTTGCCAGCCGGGTACCTGTTCCACTGCCTGGCGTGCGTTGTCCCAATCCATGGCCCGGCTGGCCGTGTAACTCGTGTGTTGCTCGGGTTGTGCCGCGTGGTAGGGCTGGCCGTGCAAGGCGGTACTCAGACGGCGCCAGAGGGGAACCAGCAGGTTACGGCTTTCTTTGCCCAACAGGTTTTCCGCCAGCGGGGTCAAGGTCTCTTGTAAGGTTTGCAGGTCAGCGGCGATATCGTCAACCGGTGTATTGAGGTTTTCCGCCGCTTCCACTAGGCGCTCCAGTTCGCCCAGGCGGATATGATCGGGTGCGGTGTCGTAGAGGCCTTCCAGTTGGCGTCGTGCCTCGCCGGCATCACGATTGACCAGGGCCCGGGTGATGCCGTTGACCCGGTTGGTGGCCGGGGCATCGGTGAACATGTCTAACTGCGGCTGATCTTGCGGTTTGCGGTAACGCTGGTGAAAACAGTCATCCAGCGCGTCGTTCTGGCTGAAACGCAGGGCGCGTGAGAGGTCAGTGCGCCAGGCGTGATAAGTGATCATTTCCGCCTGCCAGCCCCGCCGTTGCAGGTAGTCGGCGGCCTGCATCAATTGTTGTTTGATGTGTTGCGGATCGCCGAACAAGGCCCCGTCGAGCGTGTCGAGTTCGCCGTTGCGCCACGCTTCGTAGTCGGCATAGGTCAGGCGGCCTTCCCGCAGCAAAAATTCCAGGGGCAGGTATTCGCCTTGCTCCAGCAATAACTGATCGACTGGATATTGGATGTGTTGCGGTTTGTTATCCATTTGTCTTCAAGGGTATTTGCCTTTATTCGCGTTTATTGGTGTTCATTTGCGGACTTTTATCTGATTGGGTCTGCAAATTAACGCCAATAAACGCAAATGTAACTATTCACCACAGAGGCACGGAGAACACAGGGAATGCTCCGATGGAATGAGCGCAGGGGTAAGGCTTGGGCGAGTGTAGCAAGATCCTGGCTCGTTCATCATTGAGCAATCTCTGTGTCATTCGTGCCTCTGTTGTGAGCAGAACAGAGGCCATCCGTGCGCACAGCGCACGCTACGGGCAGGTGTAGTGTGCGCCGTGCGCACAAGATGGATATCCAATTCCCCGGTGTCTCTGTGGTGAGTTGAAGGGTGATATGTAAAAAACAAAAGCCTCAATCTATTCACTATGGGCAGGTTCATCCAATGGCCCGAAGAATGCGTCCAGATCCTGTTCATTCCATTGCAATTCATTGTTGCCGTCCGGCTGATACAGACCGTCGGCCAGGGCCTGTTTGCGTTGTTGCATGGCGTGGATTTTTTCTTCCAGGGTTCCTTCGCAAATCAGCTTGTAGACGAAGACGACCTGTTGCTGGCCGATGCGGTGGGCGCGGTCGGTGGCCTGACGTTCTACGGCGGGGTTCCACCAGGGATCGTAGTGGATGACGGTGTCGGCACGGGTGAGGTTGAGTCCGACGCCGCCGGCCTTGAGGCTGATCAGAAACAGTGGTATCTCGCCCGCCTGGAATTGCCCCACGGGCTTTTCCCGGTCACGGGTCTGGCCGGTGAGTTTGACATAGGCGATGCCGGCGTTTTTCAATTCGTCTTCAATCAGTCTCAGCATGCCGGTGAATTGCGAAAACAATAAAATACGCCGGCCTTCTTCGACCATTTCCGGTAGCAGTTCCATGAGCAGGGTGAGTTTTGCCGATTGCTTGACCTTTTGCGCGCTTTCCAGTTTCACCAGGCGTGGGTCACAGCAGACCTGACGCAGTTTCAACAGGGCGTCCAGCACCACGATGTGGCTACGGCCCATGCCCCGGCGTTCGATTTCCTCGCGTACCCGGCGGTGCATGGCCAAGCGCACGGTCTCGTAGAGTTCCCGCTGTTTTCCTTCCAAGACCACGGTCTGGATGATTTCTGTTTTCGGTGGCAGTTCCGTGGCCACTTGCTGCTTGGTGCGGCGCAACAGGAAGGGGCGAATACGGCGGCTGAGTCGCTCCGCAGTGGCTTCGTTGGCCCGTTTTTCGATCGGTGAGCGGAAAAAACGGCGGAACTGTTTGCTGTCGCCCAGCAGGCCGGGTAGCAGAAAATCAAACAGCGACCACAGCTCGCCCAAATGGTTTTCCAGTGGTGTGCCGGTGAGGCACAGGCGATGGCGGGCGTCGATTTCACGCACCACATGGCTGGCCTGTGCCTTGGGGTTTTTGATCACCTGCGCCTCGTCCAGGATCAGCAAGTGAAACGCGTGGCTCAGCAGGCGTTCCTTGTCCCGGGACAAGAGGGGGTAGGTGGTGAGAATCAGATCGTGGTGGGCGATCTCGGCGAACTGTTCATGGCGGTGTGGGCCATGTAGAACCAGTACCTTGAGTTGCGGTGTAAAACGCTCGGCCTCGTTGCGCCAGTTGAACATCAGGCTGGTGGGGGCAATCACCAGGCTGGGGCGGTCGGCACGGCCCTGTTGTTTTTCCAACAGCACATGAGCCAGAGCCTGCACGGTCTTACCCAGTCCCATGTCATCGGCCAGAATACCGGCCAGCCGGTATTCGCGCAGGAACTGCAACCAGTCCAGTCCCTGTTGCTGATAGGGGCGCAGGGTCGCCAGCAGGCCGTCGGGTGGCGAGACCGCCGGGATGCCGTCCAGCTCGCGCAGGCGCCGGGCCAGTTGCTTTGCTTCGTCGTCGCCCAGCCAGTGCAGGCCGGGGCCGTTTCCGTCATGATCCAGGGCCGTGAAACGCGCCAGTTGCACGCGGTTGAGGTGTAAGTGTTGGCCTTCATCCCGGGCGACGCTGTCGACCATCTCCAGCAGGATTTCCAACAGGGGCAATATCCGTTTTGCGGGCAGGAGCAGTAGACGTTCGCCAAGTTGTTGCCCGGGCTGCTCGTCCAGTGGCTCATCGTCCGGCTCATTACCGGATTCATCATCTGCTTCATCAAACAGGGGGATGACAAAGTTTTGTGTGGTAATTTCTTCCGCATTCGGCAGGCCACGAGGGAAGTTGTGCAGGTATTCCAGCAGGGTGGGTAACAGATCGACGCGCCGGCCATCGATCTCCACCCCCAGGCTCATGCTGAACCAGTCCTGTTTCTCCAATTGATCGACGTCGCAATACCAGTGTGAGGCCTCGACCAGCTGGAAGCGGAAATTGTCGTATTCGATGCGCCAGCCCTGAGCGCGTAACTTGGGGATGCCTTCCATCTGGAAATTCAGCCAGTTTTCGGCATCGTTGCCGAAGTCATCGGATCCAAGAAAAAAACAATCATCGTGGGCTTGCAGATCCCAGGCTTCGCCTTCCTCGAAACCCCACTGGCACAATGTCTTTATCGCAGCCTGCTCGGTCTTTTTATCACGTGTCACCTGGGTGATGCGTTCACCATCGAAATACGTGGAGGAGCCCTGATACGCCAGGGGGATGCCGTCGTAATCAAAACTGAGACGGGCGAAGTCTTCATATTCGCTCAAGTCTCCCCAGTCGTGGTATTCAGCCGAGCTTAAACACAGGCAGGGCGTAGGTTTGGTTCGCGCTGCGGTGACGACGTCGAAGTGTTGCAGCGGCGGGATGTCGGCGTCGGGATAACGTTGTTGCAAATCGGCTTGCACGGTATCGGCCTGGCCGGCCTCCACGGCGGGCAGATCGAGCAGCTCTGTGACCAACGCCACCGGCAATCCACAGTCCAAAATCCCGCATTGGCCTTGTTCACGATCCAGGTACCAGAGGGATGACAGTCCCAGTATCTCCAAGTTATCGTCCTCGGAGCGGAGTGCCCAGTCGCAGCACTGATTGCCGAAGTCATCGACCACCCAGTGCAGTGTTTCTGCACGCGCGGCGCCTTGTTTCAGTTGAGGGCCCCATTGGATGTCTTGCAAAAAACAGCGTCCACTGGCGAGCATGGTCTCTAACAAATGACTGGATCGTGGGCCGCTGAGTAGGGGGATTCCCGTGGGATGCGCGCGCGGCAATTGATTCAGGGCATCAAGCAGCTCAAGATCGCCCGCTTCCAGAAAACGCGCCGGAGTCCGCTGAGTTGTCTGGCCGGGCTCAAAATAAGTACTCCCTGAATACGTCCCGTTTTTCAGGCGGCGTGCGGCGAAGGTCTCTATCAGCAGACCGTCTTCGCTGGGTTGTAAAACATACAGTAAGGCCTGTTGAGGGTTGGCTGCGGGCTTGTTTTTCTTGCGTGTGCCTGACGTGGGTGTTGCGGGTAGTGCTTGTTTGTCCTCTAGTGCCTGCAACAATACCGCCGCCACATGTTCGCAATTCCTTTTCTTGGCACAACTGCATTCGCCATTAATGGTAATGGCATCTCCTGTTTTGTCCGTGCGGACATAGACCCGAATCGGGTGATTGCCGGAGTGCGGGATGACGGCGGTAATCAATGCGCCGCCGCGCTGAATATTCGGCGCGCTGATCCGGCCTGTCGTGAATAATTCCCACCCCTCGTTGAAAGGCTGCGGGGGGATTTGCGCGGCGATGTCTGCTAGCGTAAATAACATGCGCGTATTATAACGGGGGCTGGGTTAAAAGCGTTTTAATATTTGAAATTGTGTAACTATTCAGTTCGCTACAGGGTTATGGAATCACCGGGAGGTGCCTGTCCATGTTGTGCGCACGGCGCAACCTACACTTGCCCGTAGCGTGCGCTATGCGCACGATAATTTCTGGAAATTAATATAAAAAATAGTAATTTAGCTGTTATTGTTGATATTTTAGTTGATGTTTAAGGGGGGCTTGACACTACCCGCACCTTTCTACAATGCCACGGGCGCCATCGACGACAACCTGCTCACCGTCACGAATGACATTCAATAACCCCGGAATGTTCACGACTGCGGGGATGCCGTATTCACGGGCGACGATGGCCCCGTGAGAGAGTTGGCCGCCGGTCTCCATGACGATGGCAACGGCATTTAAAAACAACGGTGTCCAGGCGGGATCGGTGGAGGGGGCTGCCAGCACATCACCCGGTCTTAGTGTGATGTCCTGTTCCGGGCTATGAATCAGGGGCATCAAGCCACTGCCGTCCCAGTCGCCAGTGAGTATTGACGTGACCTCAATATAGGCACAATGAAATATCTCATCATTTCTTTGCAGTAAACCTCGGGATTCAAGGCGTCGCCCCGCTTGCAGAAACAAGCGGCGTAAGGGTTCGAACAATCGAATATAAACGGACTTCGCCATCTCCTTTGATGCCGCACCGGCGGCGGCCTGTTTGACCAGTGATTTGATGACCACTCGTCGATAAAGAGGGATCTGTTTTTCAATGCTTTGCCAGGCCTGTTTTGCTTTTTCTTTTTGTTGTGCCTTTAGCACCGATGGGGATGGGCTACCGATGCTCTGTTTAATCACCTTCAACAGATAATCCGGGTTTTCCCGCCAGCGGGGATTGTTGAGATAGACTTCGTATACCGCACGGTGTCCGTACTCATCGATAAACGCCTGAAACGCCTGTTTGAACGCTGAGGATTCCGGCAGGCTTTGCCATCGGTTGGGTACAAACGGTTCGGTATTGAAAAACAACTGTGCCGCCGAATCCGTCTCAACGAGGGCGGCAAGATCCTGGAGCCGATAGCCGTGATCGGTGCTGGTGATATCCCCCGCGCCGGCAAGCAACGCATTGGCGAGGGCTGTCCCCTTGCCGGGCAGGTGCTTTTCCAGCAGATCAAACAGCCCGGCCGGTCGTCGGATCACAGGAAAAGGCGATCCCTGATGATTGGGCTTCGACCAGGGCCATGATGACCACAGCGCAGCCGAGTGCCGGGTCGTCGATTCCCATTTTGTGACGATAGGCGACTGCACGGAGTGTCCAGAGAGATGCGAAGCAGTTGAGAACCGCTTGTTCAACGGGTCGGAAATGCCGGGGGATGCAAAAGGGAAATGACAAGCCGCTCTTGGGATGATGTGATCGCAGGAAAAAAGCCGACAGCCTGTCATTTTCACTGAGGACAGGCGGACATCTTGCCCGCAAAACCGGGTACAATACGCCGATGGAAGATTTGACCTTGGTTCAGCGCATCGCGGTGTGGGCGCTGCCCGTACTATTTGCCATCACCGTGCATGAAGTGGCGCACGGCTGGGTGGCGCGCAAACTGGGCGACCCCACCGCCATGATGCTGGGCCGCCTGACCCTTAACCCCCTCAAGCATATCGACCCCATTGGCACCATCCTGGTGCCTTTGGTGCTGATGTTTCTCGGCGGGTTCATCTTCGGCTGGGCGAAGCCGGTGCCGGTGACCTGGGAGAATCTGAAGAATCCCAAGCGCGACATGGCGCTGGTGGCCATTGCCGGGCCGCTGTCCAATCTGCTCATGGCCATCGCCTGGGCCTTTGTGATGAAGCTGGGTTTCTCCCTGGGGCAGGGGGTGGAGTGGCTGGCTTGGCCACTGATCTATATGGGTGGGGCGGGGATCACCATCAACGTGGTGCTGTGTCTGCTCAATCTGCTGCCCATTCCGCCGCTGGATGGCGGGCGTGTGCTGTCGGGGTTGTTGCCCGGGCCCTGGGCCTGGCGGCTCAACCAGTTGGAGCCCTATGGCTTTTTCATCCTCGTCGGTCTGCTGGCCACGGGGCTGTTGGGCAAGATACTGGGGCCACCGCTGTCCGTGGTGCAGATGGCCTTGTTTCGTCTTGCGGGAGTGGGTTAAGCATCTCTCTGGGCTGGATTTCCCGCTGCGTGCGGCGTATTTGTAGGAGCGGCTTTAGCCGCGATAGCTCGGTAGCAAGTCTTTCGCGGCTAAAGCCGCTCCTACAAATACCCTGTCGGCTTGCCGCGGGGTGGTTTGTTAAACAATAAGAATTTTTCGTCAATATTTGAGAGGGAATACGGTTTGAGTTCTTCGGTTCCGAGCCAATATCATCGCGTGCTGTCGGGCATGCGTCCCACGGGTAAGCTGCATCTGGGCCACTACCATGGTGTGCTGAAAAATTGGGTGCGGTTACAACATGAGCACGAATGTTTTTTCTTCGTTGCCGACTGGCATGCCCTGACCACTCACTACGAAGATCCGTCAATCATCGGCGACAGCGTGTGGGAAATGATCATCGACTGGCTGGCGGCGGGCGTCAGTCCCGGCTCGGCGAAACTGTTTATCCAGTCGCAGGTGCCGGAGCACGCCGAGCTGCACCTGCTGCTGTCGATGATGACACCCCTCAGCTGGCTGGAGCGCGTGCCCACCTACAAGGACCAGCAGGAGGCGTTGAAGGAAAAGGACCTGGCGACCTATGGCTTCCTCGGCTACCCGTTGCTGCAAAGTGCCGACATCCTCATTTATAAGGCCGGCCAGGTACCGGTGGGTGAGGACCAGGTGGCGCACGTCGAACTGACCCGCGAGGTGGCGCGGCGCTTCAATCATCTCTATGGCCGTGAGCGTGGTTTCGAGGCAAAGGCGGAGGCGGCCATCAAGAAGATGGGGAAGAAAAACGCCAAGCTTTACAATAGTTTACGCAAACGTTTTCAGGAGCAGGGTGACCATGGAGCGTTGGCAACTGCACAGGCCCTGTTGGAGTCGCAGGGCAATATCACTCTCGGTGACCGTGAGCGCCTGTTCGGCTATCTCGAAGGCGGTGGCCGCATCATTCTGCCCGAACCAAAGGCCCTGCTCACGGATGCCTCGAAGATGCCGGGACTGGACGGGCAGAAAATGTCCAAGTCCTACGGCAATACCATCCCCCTGCGCGCCGACCCCAAGCAGGTCGAGCAGAATCTGCGCACCATGCCCACCGACCCGGCGCGCGTGCGCCGCACCGATCCCGGCGATCCCGGCAAGTGCCCGGTGTGGCAGCTGCATGCGGTCTATTCCGACGACGCCACCCGCAAGTGGGTCAATGAGGGCTGTCGTTCCGCCGGCATCGGTTGTATCGACTGCAAGCAGCCGGTGATCGAGGCGGTGCTGGCCGAGCTGGCGCCGATCCGCGAGCGCGCGCAGGAATACATCGACAATCCCAAGCGGGTGCGCAGCATCATCAACGAGGGCAACGAGGCCGCCCGCGACGTCGCCCGCGACACCCTGGAAGAGGTGCGCGAGGCCATGGGGCTTGTGTATTCCTGATGAGTGGCGATACCCCCCAAGCCACGGACACGGCAGCGGACCAGCCGCCCGAGCAGGGTGAGCGGGTGGCGGACGCGCCGCCGCACAATCCGCAGCAGGAAGAGATGCCCTTCGCGGTGGTGCAGGGCGAGGCGGTGACCACTCTGCCCAAGGATCTGTATATCCCGCCGGAGGCGCTGGAGGTGTTCCTGGAGGCCTTCGAGGGGCCGCTGGATCTGCTGCTGTACCTCATCAAGCGCCAGAACCTGGAGGTGCTCGACATCCCCATCGCCGAGATCACCCGGCAGTACATGGAATACGTCGAGATGATGAAGGAGCTGAATCTGGAGCTGGCGGCGGATTATCTGGTGATGGCCGCGATGCTGGCGGAGATCAAGTCGCGCATGCTGCTGCCGCGCCCGGTGGAAGTGGACGACGAAGATGACCCGCGCGCTGAACTGGTGCGGCGGCTGCAGGAATACGAGCGCTTCAAGCAGGCGGCGGAAGACATCGACGAGCTGCCGCGCCTCAACCGCGATGTGTTCCAGGCCTCGGCCAAGACGCCCGACCTCAAGCTTATCAAGCCCGAGCCGGAGGTGGACCTGCGCGAACTGATCACCGCCTTCCGCGAGGTGCTGACACGCGCTGAAATGTTCACCAGTCATCAGGTCACCATGGAATCCCTGTCCGTGCGCGAGCGCATGTCCGAGATTCTGGATCGGGTGCCCGCGGACCGATTCATGCCCTTCAGCAGCCTGTTCACGCCGGAAGAAGGGCGTCTGGGCGTGGTGGTGACCTTTCTCGCCATCCTTGAGCTGGTGAAAGAATCCCTGCTCGAACTGATCCAGACCGACCCCTTCGAACCCGTACACGTCAAGGTTCGGGCGCAGCTCAGCACTGAACCCGAACTGGAATTTTGAGGTGAGGTAACGATGCCATGTCATTGAACCCCGAAAAGACCAAGAATATTGTCGAAGCGGCGCTGCTGGCCGCCGGCCAGCCGCTGTCCATCGATCGCCTGCTGACCCTGTTCCTGGATGAATACCAGCCCTCGCGTGACGAGCTGTGCGCCGCGCTCGCCAGCCTCGCCGAGGATTGCGAAGGCCGCGGTATCGAGCTGGTGGAGGTCGGTTCTGGCTTTCGCTACCAGGCACGGCAGGACTACGCACAGTGGGTGGCACGGCTGTGGGAAGAAAAGCCCACGCGTTATTCCCGCGCCCTGCTGGAAACGCTGTCGCTGGTGGCCTATCGTCAGCCCGTTACGCGTGGCGAGATCGAGGACATCCGCGGCGTCAGTGTCAGCTCGCACATCATGAAGACCCTGCAGGAGCGCGAGTGGGTAAAGGTGGTTGGCCATCGCGACGTGCCCGGCAAGCCGGCCATGTATGCCACCACGCGTCAGTTCCTCGATTACTTCAGTCTCAAGGGCCTGGGCGACCTGCCCACCCTGGCGGAGATCCGCGACATCGACAGTATCAACGCCGAGCTGGATCTGGCGGAGCCGGGTAGCGAGCACGCCGGCGGGGAAAGCAAGGCGGAGGACGCCCCGGCCAGCCAGATGTCCATCGATGAGATTGTGGCGGCGGAGGCAGCGGCAGTTGAGGCCGCCGAAGCGCGTGGCGAAAGTGACGCCGAGGCAGGTGGCGACGAAACGGGCGTCGCCGACACGGACGACGAAATGTCGGTGGGCGGGGAAGCCGTTACCGCCGAGACTGTTGAGAGTGCGCAATCCTCCCCTGAAGAAAACGTCGACACGGCGGACGAACACGCCCGAAAATCACCTGCGGAAGCCCCCCAGTGAGTGAAAAGTTGCAAAAAGTGCTGGCCCGCGCCGGCTTCGGCTCGCGCCGGGAAATCGAAGGCTGGATCAGCGAAGGCCGCGTCAAGGTCAACGGCAAGGTGGCCACCCTCGGCGACCGCGTCGATCCGGCCACCGACCGTCTCGAAGTGGACGGCAAGCGCATCCACCCGGGCAAGCTGAAGGACAAGCGCACCCGCGTGCTGGCCTATCACAAGCCGGTGGGCAAGGTCTGTACTCGCCACGACCCGGAAAAACGCCCGACCATCTATGAAGATCTGCCGTCACTGGCCGGTGGCCGCTGGATCAGCGTTGGCCGGTTGGACCTCAATACCGGCGGCCTGCTGTTGCTCACCACCGACGGCGAACTGGCCAACCGGCTGATGCATCCCTCGCAGCAGATCGAGCGCGAATATGCCGTGCGCGTGCTCGGTGAAGTCACCCCGCAGATGCTGAAAAACATGCAGGATGGCGTCGAACTGGAGGACGGCAAGGCCCACTTCGATGCCATCCGCGACGTTGGTGGCGAGGGCGCCAATCACTGGTATCACGTTATTCTGCGCGAAGGCCGCAACCGCGAAGTGCGCCGCCTGTGGGAATCCCAGGGGGTGCAGGTCAGCCGCCTGCATCGGGTGCGTTTCGGCCCCATTGCCTTGCCGCGCTGGCAGAAGCCGGGACGCTGGGAAGACCTGGATGAAAAGACCATCGAACGTCTGCTGGGCATGAGCGGACTGACTACCAAGGTGGGCCAGCATGGCGCCAGCAAGGCCTTTCAGAAAAAGCGCCCGCGCAAGGCACCGCACGCACGGCGGCGCTGAGTTTGGCCCGACCCCGGTGCCAAAATCTTAGGAATTTTCACTGCTGTCTCTCGTGACATCGCTCTGCGGTGTCACGAGCAATTTGGACCCGATCTTTTGCCGGGATTGAGAAAAGAAGCTCCCCCTAGGCAAGCAAGAAGGGGCTTCTTACTGGTAGGTTGGCGGTGAGCCTGCGAACCCCAACATCGGCGGGTGAAACGGCCTTTGTTGTTGGGGTTCACAGGCTCACCACCAACCTACGATTTTTGCCGTCAGGCCGCCGAGGCGGCCGCCTTCTCGCGCAACACTTCCGCCGCACTCACCATGTTTTCCAGCGCCCGCTCGACCTCCGGCCAGCCGCGGGTCTTGAGTCCGCAGTCGGGGTTGATCCACAGGCGCTCGGCGGGGATGCGTTGCGCGGCCTTTTCCATCAATGACACGATCTGCGCGATCTCCGGCACGTTCGGCGAATGGATATCGTATACGCCGGGGCCGATTTCGTTGGGGTAGTGGAAGTCCTCGAAGACGTCCAGCAGCTCCATGTCGGAACGTGAGGTCTCGATGGTGATCACATCGGCATCCATTTCGGCGATGGAGGCGATGATGTCGTTGAACTCCGAATAGCACATATGGGTGTGGATCTGGGTGACGTCATCGACGCCCGAGGCGGTAATGCGGAAGGCCCGCACCGCCCAGTCCAGATAGCGTTTCCAGTCGGCCTTGCGCAGCGGCAGGCCCTCGCGCAGGGCGGCCTCGTCGATCTGGATGATGCCGATGCCGACGGCCTGCAGATCCTGCACTTCGTCACGCAGGGCGAGGGCGATCTGCTCGCAGGTTTCGGCGCGCGGCTGGTCGTCGCGCACGAAGGACCAGTTGAGAATGGTCACCGGGCCGGTGAGCATGCCCTTCACCGGCTTGTCTGAGAGTGACTGGGCGTAGCGGGCCCAATCCACCGTCATCGGCCGTGGGCGGTTGACGTCGCCAAACAGCACTGGAGGCTTTACGCAGCGCGAACCATAGGACTGCACCCAGCCGTTGCTGGTGAAGGCAAAGCCCGCCAGCTGTTCGCCGAAATACTCCACCATGTCGTTGCGTTCGGCTTCGCCGTGCACCAGTACGTCCAGCCCCAGGGCCTCCTGCCGCTGGATGGCCTCATTGATTTCTGCCTGAATCTGCTCACGATAGGTGCTCTCAGCCAGCTTGCCCTGTTTGAAGTCGCGGCGCACGCGGCGGATCGCCGGCGTCTGCGGAAAGGAGCCGATGGTGGTGGTCGGATACAGAGGCAGATTGAAGGCCTTGTGTTGTTCAATGCTGCGCTGCGGATACGGGCTGTTGCGCCGGGTCATCTCGTCTGTGATGGCGGCGACGCCTTCGCGCACGGCCGGGTTGTGGGTGCGCTCGGACTGGTGGCGTGAGGCGACGGCTGTACGGGAAATGCCCAGGGTCTCACTCATTGTTGCCTCGCCCTGGTCCAGCACTTGCTGCAGGGTGGCGATCTCCCCGACCTTTTGCACCGCAAAGGCCAGCCAGGATTTGATCCCGGCATCCAGCGTGTCTTCACCGTCCAGATCCACCGGCACATGCAGCAGTGAGCAGGAGGGTGCGATCCATAGCCGCTCGCCGAGACGTGCCTTGAGGGGTGAAAGGATCTCCAGGACGGCGTCGAGATCGGTACGCCAGATGTTGCGGCCGTCGACGATGCCCACGGACAGCACCTTGTAGGCCGGCAGCTTGTCCAGCACGATGGCGAGTTCCTGCGGGGCACGCACCGCGTCGACATGCAGACCGTCCACCGGCAAGCGGCAAGCGAGGTCGAGGTTGTCCTGCAGGGGGCCGAAGTAGGTCGCCAGCAGGTGCTTCAGGCCCGGGGTCTGTAAACGGGTGTAAGTGGACTCGAAGGCGTTTCGCCAGGCCTGCGGCAGATCCAGGGCGAGGATGGGCTCGTCGATCTGCACCCATTCGACGCCCTGTTCTTTGAGGTGCAGCAGAAGTTCACCGTAGACACTGATCAGCCCGTCCAGCAGGTCCAGTTTGTCGAAATCGCCGCCCCGGGTCTTGCCCAGCCACAGCCAGGTCAGTGGGCCGGGCAGCACGGCCTTCACCGCGTGGCCCAGCGCCTGTGCCTCGGTCACCTGCTCGAACAGACGTGAGGAAGACAGCGCAAATGACTGATTGTACTCCAGTTCCGGCACGATGTAGTGATAGTTGGTATCGAACCACTTGGTCATCTCGCAGGCCGCCGACGGGGTGCCGCTGGGGGCGCGGCCACGGGCCATGCGGAAATAGGTGTCGAGATCGACGTCACCGCCTTCCCAGCCGAAACGCGGGGGCACCACGCCCAGGGCGGTGGTCAGGTCCAGCAGGGTGTCGTAGAAGGAGAAGTCGCCGACGGGGATCAGATCCAGCCCCTTGTCCGCCTGCAGTTGCCAGTGGCGGGCGCGCAGTTCGCGGCCAACCTGTTCCAGTTGTTCAGCGTCGATATCGCCGTGCCAGTAAGCCTCTTGTGCCTTTTTCAGTTCCCGCTGGGCACCGATGCGGGGGAAGCCCAGGTTGTGTGTGGTGGTCATGTCGGTTGCCTCTGAAGATTGTTTGCGAAAGAGTTTGACTTGCTGGACAGTATGCGGCGCGCATAGAATTGAGTAAAACTCATAGTTCTAATAAACATCATGAGGTAAATTCATAATGTTTCTGGAGATACGCCACCTGCGCAGTCTGCTGGCGATACGGGAAACGGGCAATCTGGCGCGCGCCGCCGAACGCCTGCATGTCACCCAGTCGGCGCTGTCACACCAGATCAAGTCGCTGGAACAGTATTTCGAGGCGCCGTTGTTTCTGCGTAACAGCAAGCCGCTGCGCCTGACCCCGGCGGGGGAGAAGCTGATCGGGCTGGCCCGGCAGGTGTTGCCGCTGGTGGAGGGGGCGGAGAACGACCTGCGCCGCGTGGCGCGTGGTGAACTGGGGCGGCTGCACATTGCCATCGAATGTCATGCCTGCTTTGAATGGCTGGCGCCGGTACTCAACCGTTACCGCCAGCAGTGGCCGCAGATCGAGGTTGATATTCGCGTCGGTGTCAGCTTCGAGGCCCTGCCGGCCCTGCAAAAGGGTGAAGTGGATTTGGTTATCAGTTCCGATCCGCTGAAGAGTACCGACCTGCAGTTTGCCGAACTGTTTGACTACGAGGCCCTGCTGGTGATGCCGGCCGACCACCCGCTGACGCGCAAGAAGCGCATCCAGCCGGCGGATCTGGCCGGGGAAACCCTGATCACTTATCCCGTCAACCGCCAGCGGTTGGACGTGTTCAGCCGCTTCCTGCAACCAGCGGGGGTGGAACCGGCGGCGGTGCGCCAGTCGGAACTGACCTCGGTGATCCTGTTGCTAGTGGCCAGCGGCCGTGGCGTGGCGGTATTGCCGGACTGGGTGCTGCGCGAGGCCGAGCAGGCCGGCACCTTGGCGACGCGGCCACTGGGTCCGCGCGGCATGAAGGGGATGCTTTATGCCGCCGTGCGCCGGGCGGAATTCGACACAGCCTATCTGCAGGATTTTATCGAGCTTGCCCGTCGGCGCTGAGCGGTGATCTCGGCCGATCTTCCCGGTACCTGCCCGCGATTGAGGACATAAAGAAATGACAAAATTGTGGGAGCGGCTTCAGCCGCGAATACCGGTTAGCCTCATTCGCGGCTGAAGCCGCTCCCACAGTTTCCAAAATAACCAATAACAGTGGCGAGAGAAAAGGCATCGCGGGCGTGCATTGACAGCGATTCTTCCGTTTGTATTCGCGCGGCCCATGGCGTAGAATTTGCGGCTCGAAAAATCCGGATTAACCTCCTTGCTTCACCGCAACGCTTGCGGGAGGCTAAATAACCCAAGAGGAGTGCTCGTGAGACACTACGAAATCGTGTTTCTGGTCCATCCTGACCAGAGTGACCAGGTGCCTGCCATGGTCGAAAAGTACAAAGACTTCGTCGAAAGCGATGGTGGTACGGTTCACCGCATGGAAGACTGGGGCCGCCGTCAGCTGGCCTATCCCATCAACAAGATCCACAAGGCCCACTACGTACTGATGAACATCGAGTGCGGCGACAAGGCCCTGGAAGAAATCGAGACTGCATTCCGCTTCAACGATGCCGTGCTGCGCAACATGGTGATGCGTGTTAAAGAGGCTGTCACCGAGGCCTCTCCGCTGGCTAAATCCCGCGAAGAGGAATCCCGTGAGCGCAGGCCTGCACCGGCCGCGGCTGAGAAACCAGCTGCCACGGAAGAGGCCGCCCCGGCTGCCCCCGCAGACAGTGCACCGGCCGCCCCTGCAGACAGCGCACCGGCTGCCGATGCAGCTTCTACAACTTCCGAAGCCTGAGGAAACCCCTGATCAATTCGTGGAACATGGCCTTACGCGCTGAAATTGCCCATCGCGGCGTTGCGAATCTTACCAATAGACCCACTATCGGTTGCGATTCGCGTCTGGCGATGAACAATTTCATCACGCAATCCCATTGTCCCAGAATCAATCAGAGGTTTCCGAACCCGATTACGTTGAGAGGATAGTCATGTCACGTTTTTATCGTCGTAGAAAGTATTGCCGTTTCACGGCCGAAGGCATTAAGGAGATCGATTACAAGGATCTCAATACCCTGAAGGCCTATGTTTCCGAGTCGGGCAAGATTGTGCCCAGCCGTATTACCGGCACCAAGGCCAAGTACCAGCGTCAGCTGGCGACCGCCATCAAGCGTGCCCGCGCGCTGGCGTTGTTGCCTTACAGCGATTCCCACAAGTAATCGCTGGCCGGGCGGTTCGTTGCCCGGCTGTGCAGCCATGTACGAAATAAGCGCAGGTTTCGCACAATGAAGGCATTGGCTTCGTTTATTCTGCGTGGTCAGAGTCAAGCCATGCTGGTGGTGGTTGGCTTCGCCGTGCTGTCGCTGGCGTTGCCGCCGTTCAGCATCCTCAGTGGTGCCGCCGTGGCGCTGGTAACCCTGCGTCACGGTATGCAGGCCGGTGTTGTGCTGATGGCCGGGGCGACACTGGCGGTGGGATTGCTGTCGGTCTTTTCGCTGGGCAACCCCGCTCCGGCGATGATGTTCCTGACGGCCCTTTGGTTGCCGCTGTGGATACTGGGTTCACTGTTGCGCGCCAGCCGTTCGCTGTCGCTGACGCTGATGGTGGCGGGTGGCCTGGGATTGCTGGGTGTGCTGTTGATGTATCTGTTGCTTGGTGATGTCGCCGGATGGTGGCATGGCATCCTGCTACAGATCTTCAACCCCGTGATGGATGAAGCCGGGCTCGCCGATCGGGACGTCATACTGGCGGCCCTGGAGAGCGTCTCCCAGGTTATGACGGGAATGATGGCGGCGGGCATGGTGCTGAATGCCATCATCTGTCTGTTTCTGGCACGGGGCTGGCAGGCGCAGCTGTTCAACCCGGGCGGTTTCCGTGAGGAGTTTCAGCAGCTGCGCATGGGGCGCTCGTTGTCGGGCGTCACGGTGGCCCTGGTTCTGCTGTATATGTTGCAGATGGGCGCCATTTCCAGCATGGCGGCTGACATGCTGATTGTGTTGCTGAGCCTGTACGTGTTGCAGGGTCTGGCCCTGGCGCATGCGGTGGTGGCGCTGAAGCAGCTGCACATTGGCTGGCTGATCGGGTTGTATGTTGTGGCTTTTGTCGTCTTGCCCCAGCTGATGCTGGCGGTGGCGGCAGTGGGTTTATTGGACACCTGGGTTGATCTGCGCCGGCGCTTTGCAGGGCAGGGTGCGGGAGGTACGGGAGAAGAGTAACCGCTCTTCGTTCCGGGTGACCATTGGATGAATGCAGGATTGAGAGAGACTTGAACGATGAATGTCATTCTGTTGGAAAAAGTAAATAACCTCGGTGATCTGGGTGAGCAGGTCAATGTCAAGGCCGGTTATGGCCGTAACTTCCTGATCCCTCAGGGCAAGGCGGTATCTGCCACGGCGGACAATGTGGCCAAGTTTGAGGCCCGTCGCGCGGAGCTGGAGAAGACCGCCGCCGAGAAGCTGGCCGCCGCAGAGGCGCGTAAGGTCGCCCTGGGCGAACTGACCGTCACCATTGCCCAGAAAGCGGGCGAGGAAGGCAAGCTGTTCGGTTCCGTCGGCACGACCGATATCGCCAGCGCCATCACCGAGGCCGGTGTGGACGTCAGCAAGAGCGAGATCCGCTTGCCGGAAGGCGCCCTGCGTCATATCGGCGCATTCGAGATCGATGTCGAATTCCACACCGATGTGATCGCGACCATTGCGCTGGAAATCATTCCCGAATAAGTCCTTTTGGCAGTGAAAAAAAGAGGCTGGCGGTGGTCGCATCGCCAGCTTTTTTTTTGTCATTTTTTGGGCCGCTGACAGCCCAATTCAGGTAAGATAATTCTATTATCCTAGATTAATCAGTTGACCGCTTCGAGGTAAGTTTAAGTGCATGGTAATAAACGAATTTATCTAAAAGCCAGACTTCATCTGCCGGGTGAAAACGCTACGACCTGCCCAGTAGCTCTGAGTGCCCGCCTGGCTATGCCAAAAAACTCGTTAAGGAACAAGGCCATTAACTCATTTTTTTGCTACGCCAGACGAACACTCAGAACCACTGAACAGGGCATTCAACTGATTAATCTAGGACCATGCAAGAGTTAGCCTATCCCCCCGGAAGCATTGATGTGGCCACCGAGGCATTGAAGGTGGCCCCCCAATCCATTGAGGCCGAGCAGTCCGTGCTGGGCGGCCTGATGCTGGACAACACTGCCTGGGACAAGATTGTCGATGCCATCACGGAAGAGGATTTCTATCGCCGTGATCACCGCCTGATCTTTCGTGCCGTCGCTGCGCTAGCGGCACGCACCGAACCCTTTGATGTGATTACCCTGTCCGAATGGCTGAACACGCAGGGTTTGCTCGATGATGCCGGGGGTTTGGCCTATCTTGGCACCCTTGCCAAGGACACACCCAGCGCCGCCAATATCGGTGCCTATGCCGCCATCGTGCGTGAACGCTCAGTGTTGCGCCAGTTGATCAGTGTCGGCAATGAAATCAGCAGCAGTGGCTATCAGACCGAGGGCCGCAGCACCGAAGAACTGCTCGATAACGCCGAGCGGCAGGTGTTCCAGATTGCCGAGCAGGGCGCACGTGGCAAACAGGGGTTTGTCGCCATCAAGGATCTGCTGGTGAAGGCGGTGGATCGTATCGACACCCTGTTTCAGCAAGACAATCCCATCACCGGCGTGCCCACCGGTTGGAATGACTTTGATGAAATGACCTCCGGCCTGCAACGTGGCGATATGATCATCGTCGCGGGTCGCCCGTCCATGGGCAAGACCACCTTCGCCATGAACATCGCCGAGCACGCCGCCATCAAGTCCGGTCTGCCCACGGCCGTGTTCAGTATGGAAATGCCGGGCGCATCACTGGCCATGCGTATGCTCTCGTCGCTGGGGCGTATCGACCAGCATCGCGTACGCACCGGCAAGCTGGAAGACGACGATTGGCCGCGCCTGACCTCGGCGGTGGGTCTGTTGGCCGAGGCTCCCATGTTCATCGATGACACGCCGGCACTGTCACCCAACGAGCTGCGCGCCCGCGTGCGCCGTCTGGCGCGCGAGCACGGCCAGCTGGGTCTTATCGTGATCGACTATTTGCAGTTAATGCAGGTGCATGGCTCGTCGGAGAACCGTACCAACGAAATCTCGGAAATCTCCCGCTCGCTGAAGGCCCTGGCCAAGGAGATGGATGTGCCGGTGGTGGCCCTGTCGCAGCTCAACCGCAGCCTTGAACAGCGACCCAACAAGCGCCCGGTGATGTCTGATTTGCGTGAGTCGGGCGCCATCGAGCAGGATGCCGACGTGATCGTCTTCATCTATCGCGACGAGGTCTACAACGAAGACAGCGACAGCAAGGGCGTCGCCGAAATTATTATCGGCAAGCAGCGTAATGGCCCCATCGGCACCACGCGCCTGACCTTCCTCGGCCAGTTCACCCGCTTTGAGAACTTTATCCACGACGTCTATTCCGACGACGAGGGTTATTCATGAGATATTCTTCATGAAAATCTTTGCATGAAAGGTCTTGTATGAGGAGCCTTGCATGAGCCGGGCGGCACGGGCCGTCATCGACCTTTCGGCGCTTCGGCATAATCTGCAACAGGTTCGCCGTGTCGCCCCGCAGCAGCAGATCATTGCCGTTATCAAGGCCGATGCCTATGGCCACGGCATCGTACCGGTGGCACGGGCTCTGGCCGATGCCGACGTGTTCGGCGTGGCTTGTCTCGAAGAGGCGCTGAGCCTGCGTGAAGCCGGTATCGACAAGTCTATCCTATTACTGGAAGGCTTTTTTCATGCCGACGAACTGCCATTGATCCGGCACCACAAACTGCAGATAGTGGTTCATAGTGAGCACCAGTTGGACGTGCTGGCGTCACTGCCAGCGCAAGCCTTTTCTATTCCCGCCTGGCTCAAGGTGGACACAGGCATGCACCGTCTGGGGATTTTGCCGCAGGCCGTGCCGGCAGCCTGGCAGCGTCTCGCTGCATGTCCTGCCGTGGCGCCCCTGCTCGGTTTGATGACGCATCTCGCCAATGCCGATGACCGCGGTGACGATACCACCCGGCAGCAACTGGAGTGTCTGGCAGCTGTGCGTCCGGATTCTTCGATAGCCGTCTCCATCGCCAATTCCGCCGGCATCCTGGCCTGGCCCGCCTCGCATGGCGATGCGGTGAGGCCGGGCATCATGCTGTACGGGGTTTCGCCCATGCTCAACGAAACCGGGCTGCAACGTGGTCTGCGTCCCGTGATGACCCTGCAAAGCGAGTTGATCAGTATTCGCCCGTGCAAAAAGGGCGATGCCGTCGGTTATGGCGGTAGCTGGGTCTGCCCCGAGGACATGCCGGTGGGTGTGGTGGCGATGGGCTATGGTGACGGCTATCCGCGTCATGCGCCGTCCGGCACGCCGGTGCTGCTCAATGGCCGGCGGGCCGCGCTGGTCGGACGCGTCTCCATGGATATGATCTGTGTCGATCTGCGCGGTCAGCCCGATGCCGCTGTCGGTGATTCCGTCATCCTGTGGGGCGATGGACTGCCCGCGGAAGAGATTGCCGAGTACGCCACAACCATTGCCTACGCGCTGTTCTGTGGTGTGACTTCCCGCGTTAAAAAGGAAACCATCGATGGCTAAGGCCAAGACTAAAACCGCTTACGTCTGCAACGATTGCGGCTCAGACTATGCCAAGTGGCAGGGGCGTTGTGACGACTGTGGGGCCTGGAACACGCTGACCGAGATTCGCCTCGGCCCGGTGTCTGGCGGTGGCAGCCGCACGGCCAAGCGGCAGGGCTATGCCGGCAGCCTGTCCGCGGTCACCACGCTGGCCGACATCGACCTCACCAACGTGCCGCGCATCAGTACCGGCGTCGAGGAATTCGACCGTGTGCTGGGCGGCGGGCTGGTGCCGGGTTCGGCCGTGCTCATCGGTGGCCATCCCGGCGCAGGAAAAAGCACCCTGTTGTTGCAAGTCCTCTGTCGGCTGGCGCAGCACATGAAGGCGCTGTATGTGACCGGCGAGGAATCCCTGCAGCAGGTGGCGATGCGTGCCCGGCGACTCGACCTGCCCGTCGACAACTTGCAGTTATTGTCGGAGACCTGTGTGGAAACCATCTGCGCCGTGGCCGAGAACCAGAAACCACAGCTGATGGTGGCGGACTCTATCCAGGTGATGCACGTGGAAGATGTTTCTTCCGCCCCGGGTGGTGTGGCGCAGGTGCGCGAGAGCGCGGCGCAAATGATCCGCTATGCCAAGCAGAGTAATACGGTGCTGATCCTCGTCGGCCATGTCACCAAGGACGGCACCCTGGCCGGCCCCAAGGTGCTGGAGCACATGATCGACTGCTCCATCATGCTCGAAGGTTCCGACGACAGCCGCTTCCGTACCCTGCGTGGTACCAAGAACCGCTTCGGTGCGGTCAATGAACTGGGTGTGTTCGCCATGACCGAACACGGCCTGAAAGAGGTCAAGAACCCCTCGGCCATCTTCCTTTCACGCTCGGACGAGCCTGCCGCCGGCAGTGTGGTGATGGTGGTGTGGGAGGGCACGCGGCCCCTTCTGGTGGAGATACAGGCATTGGTGGATGACAGCAGCTTCGGCAATCCACGCCGCCTCGCGGTGGGGCTGGATCAAAATCGCCTGGCCATGTTGCTGGCTGTATTACACCGCCACGGCGGCCTGCAGGTGGGTGATCAGGACGTCTTCGTCAACGTTGTGGGTGGTGTGAAGGTGGTGGAGACCGGCGCCGATCTGGCCCTGCTGCTATCCATCGTTTCCAGCCTGCGTGACCGGCCTTTGCCGCATGATCTGGTGGTGTTCGGTGAAGTGGGCTTGTCGGGTGAGATCCGCCCCGTGCCCAGCGGACAGGAACGTCTCTATGAGGCGGTAAAGCATGGTTTCCGGCGCGCCATCGTGCCGTTGGCAAATTGCCCACGCGAGAAGCCCAAAGGGATGGAAGTGGTTGGTGTGAAGACCCTGGCCGAAGCGCTGGCGGCTATATGAGGACTAAGTGCTCAGAAACGTAGCCTGGGTTGAGCCTGCGAAACCCGGGGGAGGCGGCATGATAAACTCCCGGGTTTCGCTACGTTCAACCCAGGCTATTTGCTCAGGATTAAGTAAACTCCTCAGACCTCAGCCCTCCCCAGCGCCGACAACTCACGATCCAGCAACTCGGCATCTCCCAGGTTCAGCTCCACCAGCCGTCGCAGGTGGCTGATACTGTCCAGGTCAATGTGTTCGCAGCGGAAGCCAATGTGGTCATTTTCAAGGTGTGATACGGAGACCTCCATACGGATCACCACTTCTTCACTGCTGTCCAGCGCAAGTTCCAGCAGGAAATGCTCGCCCGGTTGTCCGCTCCAGTCCCGCGGGGCGGCAATCAGGGCACCTTTTAGAGATAGATCGATAAGCTGGCTGCGCCAGCTGCCCTTGGCGTCAACCAGCTGCACGTCCGCATCGAAGCTAATGCGGGAAAACCGGCGTTGTTCGTTGAATTTCGAATCTTTATTCATGCCTGTACCTGATATTTAGCACTGCACACTTGACTCAGGGAGTCTTCGTGTCGGTCTTCTTCAGCTTGTCGAAGGAACGCATGCCGGCGATACCCAGCATACCGGTAATGATGGTAAACATCATGCTGGAATCCATCTGCGGTGGGGCCTTGCTGGCGTCATCGAGTGTCCACAGCAGCAGCGGATAGACGATGAACTGGTAGGCGAGGGTGACAGCGCCGATCCAGCCGATAGCCGGCCGCCAGCCGGCTTGGAACCAATTGCCCTTGGCCTCCTGCTTGTTGACCTCCATCTGGCCAATATTCTGCTCGGCGACGAGTTTGTTTTCGAGATAATCGAAATTCCGCCGCGCCTTCATGATCTCCTGTTCGGCTTCCAACCTTTCCTCGTCGGATGTGAACAGATTGTCCAGCGTATCCCCCACGGACTTGACGATATCGCCGCCGCCCAGCAGTTTTGTCATAAAGCTCATGCGACACCTCCCAATGCACGGTTGATCCAGCCAAGCAGGTATTTCTTCTGCGACTTGTTGCGATTACAGATATACGCGTAGCGCGCAATCTTGGCGATGGTGTAACTGGCGATGAATAACGATTCATCGGCGGCGTTGATGGTTTTCAGTGACTGGTTGCCGATGATGCCGTCGGCGGGCTCGATTTCCAGCGCCACCTGCGCAAGCCGGCTGGCGGTGCGTACGCCCATGTTGACGGCGGTATCGAAAATATTTTCCGCGATCGCCTGTGATGTTATCTCGTCGGCACGGATACGATCCCAGTAATCGCGTTTGTAGATGTCGCGCGCCTGCTGCTCAGTCAGATTGCGGATATCGACGTTGGGATAGGCACGCTGGGAAATGCCGTACTTGGTGGCACCGCCACGGTCGGTGGGGTCGTCGGTAAACTTTGCGCCACCTTCGTGGGCAAGGGTCTTACCGATGGCCTTATTGAAATCTGCCATAACTTTACTCCATGAAAGTTGCTGGGACAGAGACTGTCAGGATACTTTGAGTATAGGGCTGTTGATGGTTATGCGCCATTTCCTTTAGCGTGATTTATTACCGTTGGAGGGCGGGTGTCGATACAGGAGTGGGGAGGGCGAGAATACGAAAAACTGTGCTTCTGGCGTAGGAGCGGCCTCAGGCCGTGATTAAGATAACCAACAATTTTATCGCGGCCTGGGGGGCACTCCTACGGCTAATGTGCAGCGGCCCATGCCCGATATAGTCTATCGTGGTCTGTAACTGTTCACCGATCTGTTCATCAACAAACAAGCGAGATAGTCATGTTCGGCATCAAGAAACTTATCATGGGATTGATCATTGGTCTGCTGGTTGGGCTCTGGGCCGGTGTCAACATCGGCTACGATCAGCCCATCTGGTCGAATCCCTTTGAGGCTCCAGCGCTGACGGAGAAGGCGAAGGGCGTTGCGGCCGATGCCTGGCAGGATGCAAAAAAGGCAGCACGGGATTCGCTCGACGACTGACGGCCGTCAGTCGTCTTTTTCCGCCGCTGGCGCAACGTCACGGGCGCTCGATTCGATCTGCTCGGTCTTGTCGATGGATTTTTTTGCGCTGATGCCCATGTCGCTGAACTTGCGCGCACTGGGCAGTACGCGGCTGTCGAAGGACGCCACTGCCTTGTTGTAGTGCTGCACCGAGCTGTTGAGGCTCTTGCCCATCTTGCCCAGATGGTCGGCGAAGGTGCCCAGTCGTCCATACAGCTCTTCTCCCACTTGGCGAATCTGTTCTGCATTTTCCGCCAGTGACTCCTGCCGCCAGCCATAGGCCACGGCGCGCAGCAGGGCGACGAAACTGGTGGGGGTAGCGAGGATCACCTTCTGCCGCATGGCGTCCTCCAGCAGGGCGTGATCCTGATCCAGTGCAGCACTGAGGAACTGGTCGCCGGGGATGAACAGCACGACAAAATCCGGTGAATCCTTGAACTGCTTCCAGTAGGCCTTGCTGGCCAGCTCTTGTACGCGCTTGCGCACATTGCGGGTGTGGCGCTGCAGCTGCGCATCGCGCTCGCTATCGTCCGTGGCCTCCACCGCGGAGAGGTAGGCGTCCAGCGGGGTTTTGACGTCCACCACCACCTCGCGTCCGCCGGGCATACGCACGATCATGTCGGGACGCAGGGCACCGTCTTCGGTGTCGGTGTGTTCCTGCTCGAAAAAGTCACAGTGTTCGACCATGCCGGCCAGCTCGGCGAGGCGCCGGAGGGTTAGCTCGCCCCACTGACCGCGTACCTCGGGCCGACGTAGGGCCTGCACCAGATTACGTGTCTCGCCCTGCAGGGCCTGCTGGGTCTGGGTCATGGTTTCGAGGTGCTGGGTGAGGGCGCCATAGGCCTGCTTGCGTTCCTGCTCCATTTCGCGGATCTGTTTTTCGGTCTTTTCCAGCGCCTCGCGGATGGGTTTGACCAGTGTCTCGATGGCCTGCTCGCGCTGGCTGAGTTCGCCCTTGGCCTGCGACTGAAATCGCTGTAGGTTTTCCTGCGCCAGTTTCAAAAATTCCTCATTGTTATGTTTCAGTGCCTGGCTGGAGAGATGGCTGAAGCTCTCTTTCAGTTGCTCGCGCTGCTGTTCACCGGCCTGTTTCAGGGTTTCCAGTTTGTCCTCGTGGGATTTGCGCTCTATTTCCAGTTTGACGCCCAGCCCGGTATTCTTTTCCGACAGGCTGCTGATACGCTTGTGCAGGCGTAGATAGACCACCCAGCCACCGGCGATGGCGGCGAGCAGGGCGATGAGGATCAGGATAATGAGCGAGATGAGAGAGTCCATCGGGCTATTCTAATCGGAATCGCGGAGCGGGACACGGGTTGTTGTGCATGTTCCTTATTCACCACAGAGGCACAGAGTTCACAGAGAAAATGCATATTGCTCGTGACACGGCTCTGCGCTGTCATACACCCGGCGGGCACGGCTTGCAGGAGCGGGCCATACCCGCGATGAAGTCTACCCGGCAGGGAAAGCCAGCCATAAACTGTGGGAGCGGCTTCAGCCGCGAAAAAAGAGTCGGCTTATCCTTCGCGGCTGAAGCCGCTCCCACAGTTTTATAACAACACTATCGGTAGCGAAAGCAATAATATCGCGGGCATGGCCCGCTCCTACCGGGACTCAAGCCAGATGAGGATCTCGCCCGGCTGCTCGATGAGCGCATCCGCCCCCCAGTCCTGCGGGTGGTCGTCCGCGCCGATGTAGCCGAACAGGGCCGCGAGGGTATGGGTGCCGGCGCGCCGGCCGGCCTCGATGTCGCGTTCGGCATCACCCACGTACAGGCATTCCCGCGCCTCGGCGCCGGCCTGCCGGCAGGCGTGCAGGATGGGCTGCGGATGCGGCTTGCGTTGCTCGCAGGTATCACCGCTGACGATGCAGGCGGCGCGCTGGCTGAGCCCCAGCGCCTCCAGCAGCGGTTCGGTGAGCCAGGCGGGTTTGTTGGTAACCACGCCCCAGTTGAGGTCGCGCGCCTCGATGTCGGCCAACACCTCAGCCATGCCGGGGAACAGGTGCGTTTCGCGGGCGATATTGGCCTGATAAATGTCCAGCAGGCGCAGCCGCAGGGTCTCTTCCTCGGGATGGTGTTCGCCAAAGCCACAGCGGATCAGGGCGATGCCGCCATGCGAGGCGGCGGGGCGAATGATATCCAGCGGCAGCGGTGCGCGGCCTTGTTCGGCGAGCACACCGTTGAGGGCATAGGCCAGGTCCGGGGCGGTATCGGCCAGGGTGCCATCGAGGTCGAAGAGCACCGCTTTGATGGGCGGGAAGGGCGTCACCAACGAACGTAGGGTGGGTATTGCCCACCAACGACATGCAGCCAGTCACATCCGGTGGGCACTGCCCACCCTACGGAGTCAGGCCTCATCGCACGTGCAGCAGGCCAGGTAGTTGACGGCCAGATCCCGCCCCAGCGAGTACTGCTTGCTGAGCGGATTGTAGCTCATGCCGGTGAGGTCGCGCATCTTCAAACCGGCGTGGCGCGCCCAGCTTTCCAACTCCGAGGGGCGGATGAACTTGTCGTAGTCGTGGGTGCCTCGGGGCAGCATGCGCAACAGGTATTCGGCACCGACGATGGCCAACAGATAGGCCTTGGGATTGCGGTTGATGGTGGAAAAGAACACCACGCCATCGGGCTTCACCAGCGTGCGGCAGGCACGGATCACCGAGGCGGGATCCGGCACGTGCTCCAGCATTTCCATGCAGGTGACCACGTCGAAGCGGCCCGGGTGCTGTTCGGCGAAGGCCTCCGCGGTCGCCCGCTGATAGTCCACCTCGATGCCGGATTCCAGTCCGTGCAGACGCGCCACCGACAGCGGCGCCTCGCCCATGTCGATGCCGGTCACCTGTGCGCCGAGGGTGGCCATGCTCTCGGAGAGGATGCCGCCGCCGCAGCCCACGTCCAGCACCTGTTTACCGTCCAGCCCGCCAGCGTGGCGCTCGATGTAGTCGAGGCGTAGCGGATTGATCTCATGCAAGGGTTTGAATTCACTCTGTGGGTCCCACCAGCGCGAGGCCAGGGCCTCGAACTTGGCAATTTCAGCAGGATCGGCGTTGTGGTTTGTCGTGTCAAAGGTCGTATCAGTCATGCCTATAGCTTACCCCATCTTTGCTCTTGATGGACTTTGCCTCCAATAATACGGTGTAGGGAATCCGTATCGGCGGTGGTTTTAATGCAGGGGGAAGGCAGGCCAAATGACATGTTGCTGCTGGGCTGAATGGGGGTTTGGAATCCTACAGCTTGGGTGTCGGTGAGGGAAGATCAGGTATCTTACTGTTATCTGATGTGACGAAAACTGTAGGAGCGGGCCATGCCCGCGATGGTACACCCCTTAAACCGCCGAGATTGTTATTTCGAATATTGTGGGAGCGGCTTCAGCCGCGAATTAAAGGCTAAATTCATTCGCGGCTGAAGCCGCTCCCACAAATTTATTATTTTCCCACCCACCCATCGCGGGCATGGCCCGCTCCTACCATTGTCTAGGGGCTTCCTTGCCCCATGGACAATTCTGGTTATTCCACCGGCAGGGCGGGCACTGGTTTCAGTTTCCAGATGTCGGCGTTGTATTCCTGCATGGTGCGGTCGGTGGAGAACTTGCCGCTGGCGGCGGTGTTGAGGATGCTCATGCGCGTCCAGCGTTCTTCATCGCGGTAGGCCTCGGCGGCCTGCTGCTGGGCTGCGACGAAACTGGTGAAGTCGGCGGCCACCAGCCACGGGTCGAAGGGGCTGCGGATGGCGTTGATGATGGGGTCGAACAGGCCTGGCTCGAACTGGTTGAAGTGGGCGCTTTCCAGCAGCTGCATGACGCGCTTCAGGTTTTCGTCACCATTGATGATGGCGCTGGGATCGTAGTTCTGTCGTGCTTCCTCGACCTCGCTGGCGGTGAGGCCAAACAGGAAGAAGTTGTCGTCGCCGGCCTCTTCGCGGATCTCGATGTTGGCGCCGTCCAGGGTGCCGATGGTGATGGCGCCGTTCATCATGAATTTCATGTTGCCGGTTCCCGAAGCTTCCTTGCCGGCGGTGGAAATCTGCTCAGAGAGATCAGTGCCGGGAGCGATGATTTCCATCGCCGTAACACGGTAGTTGGGCAGGAAGGCTAACTTCAGTTTGTCGCCCACCATCGGGTCGTTGTTGACCATGAAGGCGATGTTGTTGGTCAGTTTGATGGTCAGCTTGGCCATGGCATAGCCGGGCGCGGCCTTGCCGCCGATGAGCACACAGCGCGGGGTCCAGTTGTCGCTGTCGCCGCGCTTGATGCGGTCATACAAATGAATGACATGCAGCAGGTTAAGCAGCTGGCGCTTGTATTCATGGATACGTTTGACCTGTACGTCGAACATGGCGTCGGTGTTGAATTTCACGCCACGCTCGGTTTCGACCAGCTCCGCCAGGCGCACCTTGTTGGCCTGCTTGATTTCGCGCCACTGGTAGCGGAAGCCGGCGTCGTCGGCGAGGGGGGTGAGTTTGGCGAGCTGGGGCAGATCGGTGAACCATTCTTCGCCAATGGTGTTGATGATCAGAGTGCTCATGTCCGGGTTGCACCAGGCCATCCAGCGCCGCTGGGTGACGCCGTTGGTCTTGTTGTTGAATTTGTGTGGCCACAGCTCGCAGAAATCGTGGAACAGGCCTTCCTGCAGCAGCTTCGAATGCAGCTCGGCGACGCCGTTGATGGAATAGCTGCCGACGATGGCCAGGTAGGCCATGCGCACCTGCGGCTCCGGGCCTTCCTCGATGATGGACATGCGGCGCAGGCGGTCGGTGTCGCCGGGCCAGCGGCAGGCGACACTGCCGAGGAAGCGGGCGTTGATTTCGTAGATGATCTCCAGCAGACGCGGCAACAGGCCTTCGAACAGGCGTACCGACCATTTTTCCAGCGCCTCGGGCAGCAGGGTGTGGTTGGTGTAGGCCATGGTGCGGGTGACGATGTCCCAGGCCTCGTTCCAGCCCAGCTTGTGCTCGTCGAGCAGCAGGCGCATCAGCTCGGCGATGGCGCAGGTGGGGTGGGTGTCGTTGAGCTGGAAACAGTTCTTGGCGGCGAATTGGCTGAAGTCCTCGCCGTGATCGCGGGCCCAACGGCGCAGGGTGTCTTTGAGGCTGGCGGAGGCGAGGAAATACTGCTGGCGCAGGCGTAGTTCCTTGCCGTTTTCGCTGCTGTCGTTGGGATAGAGCACCATGGTGATGTGTTCGGCGGCGTTCTTGGCGGCGACGGATTCGGGATAGCTGCCGGCGTTGAATTCGCCCAGGTCGAACTCGTCGGTGGCGGCGGCCTTCCACAGACGCAGGCTGTTGACGGTACCGTTGCGATAGCCGGGCACGGGCACGTCGTAGGGCACTGCCAGCACGTCGTGGGTGTCGACCCAACGGTTACGGGTGATGCCGTTGGCATCCTGATAGAGTTCGCTGCGTCCGCCGAAGTGCACGCGCTGGGTGAACTCGGGGCGTTCCAGTTCCCAGGGGTTGCCGTCGCGCAGCCAGTGATCGGGCTCTTCGATCTGGTAACCGTTTTCGATTTTCTGCCGGAACATGCCGTATTCGTAACGAATGCCATAGCCCAGCACGGGCAGTTGCAGGGTCGCACAGCTGTCGAGGAAACAGGCGGCAAGACGGCCCAGGCCGCCGTTGCCGAGGCCGGCGTCGTGTTCCGCCTCGGCAATTTCTTCCAGTTCCAGTCCCAGCTTGTACAGCCCCTGGGTGGCCTCATCGGCGACGCCAAGGTTGATCATGGCATTCCCCAGCGCGCGGCCCATGAGAAATTCCAGCGACATGTAGTGCATGCGCCGGGAGTCGTTTTCCTCGTAGGCGTAGCGGGTGTTTTTCCAGCGCTCCATGATGCGATCGCGCAGTGCCATGACCAATGCGGTGTAGGGGTAGTGAGTGGATCGGCAGTGCCGGTCACGCCCCAGGGTGTGGCTGAAGTAGCGGCGGAAGTCCTCGGCGATGCTGTCGGCATCCAGGCCCAGGGGGGGCAGCTCGGTCAGCTTGGGGTGCGGCTTGCTGTTGCGCAGAGGAATGAAGTTCATGGGCTGCTCTCTATTGAAATTGAGTTAAATCAAAAAGATAAGAATTAAACATAACAATTCAGTTCATCATAGGGATACGGAAGTTACCGAGGAAGGGGTATCCATATTGTGCGTACGGCGCACACTACATCTGCCCGTAGCGTGTGCCGTGCGCACGGTGGTCCTGAACAATGACGAAAGATGACATCCATTCCAGCGCTGCATTCTCTGTGCTCTCCATGCCTCTGTGGTGAATGCTTTTGTTGCCTGAGATACTCAGGCGGCACCCTCGAGTGCCGAACTGCGACTTGCGCGGTCAAAAGACTTCAGCAGTAGCGATCCGGCGGTCATCTTCGCCGGTTTCTCCAGGCCCATCAACTGCAGCACGGTGGGCGCCACGTTGGCGATGCTACCGGAACAGGACAGCGCCCAGCGCTGTTCGTCGATGATCAGACAGGGTACCGGATAGATGGTGTGCTGGGTATGTGGTGCCTGCGTGACGGGATCGCCCATCTCCTCGCAGTTGCCGTGATCGGCGGTGACGATCACCGAGTAGCCTGCCTCCTCGGCGGTCTTGATGACCCGTCCGGCCTCACGGTCCAAGGCCTCCACGGCCTGGATCACCGCCTCGCGCACGGCGGTGTGCCCCACCATGTCGCCATTGGCGAAGTTCACCACGATGAAGTCGTACTGGTGTGAGTCGATGGCCTCGATGACCGTGTCGGCCACCCGCGCGGCGCTCATTTCCGGCTGCTGGTCGTAGGTGGTGACGGGCGGCGAGGGCACCATCTGCTGGGTTTCGCCTTCGCAGGGGGTGGTCTCTCCGCCATTGAAGAAGTAGGTGACGTGGGCGTATTTCTCCGTTTCTGCGCAGTGGAACTGGCGCAGTCCGGCCTCGCTGATGCTTCGGCTGAGGGTCACTTCCGGGTGCTCGTGCTCGAAGGCGAAGGGCATGTCGAAGCGGGTATCGTATTGCATAAAACAGCTGACCTCGGCCGGGGCCACACCGTCGCGCGCAAAGCCATCGAAGTCGGCGCCGCCCAGGGCGGCGACCATCTGCTTGGGACGATCCTTACGGTAATTAAAGAAGATCACCTGACCGCCATCCTGGATGGGCTCGAAGGCCGGAAGCAGGGTGGGGCGGATGAATTCGTCCGTGTCACCGGCAATGTAGGCGCTTTTAATGGCGCTCTCGGCAGCGCAGGTCTTTTCGCCCACGCCCTGTACCAGGGCGCGCCAGGCCAGCTGGGTGCGATCCCAGCGCTGGTCTCGATCCATGCCGTAGAAGCGTCCCATCACTGAGGCGACGGCGCCGCCATTGTCGTGCAGCAGGGCTTCGATTCGTTGCAGATAGTCGAGTGCCGATTTGGGCGCGGTGTCGCGGCCATCGGTGATCATGTGCAGCAGGGGGCGCACACCCTGCTGGCCACACAGACGGATCAAGGCCTCGAGGTGGCGGATGTGGCTGTGCACGCCGCCGTCGGAGACCAGGCCAAGCAGGTGCACGGGGCGTCGGGTCTGCGCGGCCTTTTGCAGCGCCGTGAGCAGGGTGGTGTTGGTGAAGAATTCACCGTTGTTGATGCTGTCATCGATGCGCACCATGTCCTGGCGCACCACATGGCCGCAGCCCAGGGTCAGGTGGCCGACCTCGGAATTGCCCATCTGTCCGTCGGGCAGGCCCACGGCCAGCCCGGAGGCGCTCAGGGTGGTGCTGGGGTAATGGGCGAACCAGCCGTCGAGATTTGGCGTGCTGGCCTGGGCAACGGCGTTGTTCTGTTTGCCGGGGCTGAGTCCGAAGCCATCGAGAATTACCAGTACAACAGGCTTGCGGGGGGAGCTGATCGAGTTGGTCATGTTTGGGTCAATTGGTCTCTAAGGTCGTGAAATACACAGGTTTCCACATTTTCGTTGCCGTTGTGTGACGGGCAGCGAACCTTCCGGTAGAGCGGGAACAACAGGGATGTGGCGGATGAATAGCGGCTTGCGGTAGTGATACTTGATGGTTGCTGGCAGTGGTTTGTCTCGGTTGTGACGCGGGTCATGAATTGCGGCGCGGAAAGACCGCAGGAAAAGCTAGGCATTCTATCGGTTTGGCGTCTGTGGGTCAATTCACCCACTTTGGCGGAAAGGGGGAATGATAGATATTACAATGGGTTACAGATTGTAGCTAAGCCTAAAGAGACAGAGGGGTTGGTCGGTGAGCAGATAGGATTGTCACCACGGAAACTGGCCCATCCCGTCGCTATCCCGGCGCAGGTCGGAGTGACGGTTTTTTGTAGCTATTCAGTAGCAATGTGCGCACGGCGCACGCTACGGGCAAGTGTAGTGTGCGCCATGCGCGCACAACATGGGTAGCCAATTTCTCTGTGCGCTCCGTGCCTCTGTGGTGAATAATTACCTTTTAATGCCTTGCGGTAAAAACACCTTACCGTAGCCGCAACAGGCGCAGGCTGTTGGCGATCACCAGCAGGCTGGCGCCCATGTCGGCGAATACTGCCATCCACAGGGTGGCGTAGCCAGGGATGGCGAGGGCCAGGAAGATGGCCTTGAGACCCAGGGCCACGGCGATGTTCTGGTGAATCACGCGCAGGCTGGCGCGCGACAGGCGGATGGCGAAGGGCAGGCGGGCGAGGTCGTCGCCCATTAGTACCAGATCGGCAGTCTCCAGCGCCACGTCGCTGCCGGCGGCGCCCATGGCGATGCCCGTGGTGGCGGCGGCCATGGCCGGGGCGTCGTTGACGCCGTCGCCCACCATGCCCACCCGCTGATGGCGTGCGACCAGCGCCTTGACGGCTTCCACCTTGTCGGCGGGCAGCAGCTCGGCGCGGGGTTCATCAATGCCCAGGTGCTCGGCGATGGCGCGGGCGGTGCCGCGGTTGTCGCCGGTGAGCATGGTGATGTGTTCGATGCCCAGGGCGCGCAGGTGGACGATGGCCTCGCGGGCGTTGGCGCGTGGCTGGTCGGCGATGCTGATGAGGCCCAGCACGCGCTGTTCATCGCCGAGGATGATCACAGTCTTGCCTTCGGCCTCACGGCGATCCAGCACGGCTTCCACGGCAGGGCCGCAGAGGCCGCCTTCCTCGAACAGGCGGTGATTGCCCATTTGGTAGCGGTGGCCTTTGATGCGGGCCTGCACGCCGCGGCCGGTGAGGGCCTGGAAGTCGCTTACCTCGTCGGGCGTGATGCCGGCCTCGGCGGCGTGTTCGAGGATGGCCTGCGCCAGCGGGTGCTCGGAGCGGGCCTCCAGGCTGGTGGCGATACGCAGCAGTTGCGCCGGCGGCGTATCACCGAGGGCCTCCACATCCTGTACCTTGGGCCGGCCCTCGGTAAGGGTGCCGGTCTTGTCGAAGGCCAAGGCACGCAGGTGGCCGATGTTCTCCAGGTGCATGCCGCCCTTGATCAGTACCCCCGCACGCGCGCCGCGCGCCAGGCCGGAGACGATGGCCACCGGGGTGGAAATCACCAGCGCGCAGGGGCAGGCGATCACCAACAGCACCAGGGCGCGGTAGAACCAGTCGTCGAAGGCCTGGCCGAACAGCAACGGCGGCAGCACGGCGATGAGCGCCGCCAGCACCAGCACTGCCGGGGTATAGAGGCGTGCGAAGCGGTCGATGAAGGTCTGCGCCGGGGCGCGTGCCGCCTGTGCCTCTTCGATGAGGTGGATGATGTGGGCCAGGGTGGTGTCGGCGGCGAGGTGGGTGACGCGCACATCCAGGCTGCCCTGGCCGTTGATGGAGCCGGCGTACACGGTGTCGCCCGGCGCCTTTTCCACAGGCAGGGATTCGCCGGTGATGGGGGCCTGGTTGAGGGCCGAATGGCCGTCCACCACCTCGCCGTCCAGCGGTGCCTTGTCGCCGGGGCGCAGGCGGATGATCTCGTCCACCTGCACCTGTTCCACCGGCACCGTGACCTCTTGTCCCCCGCGCAACACCTGCGCCACCGGCGGCGCCAGTTCCATCAGCGCGCGCACTGCGTTGCGGGCGCGGTCCATGGAGCGGCTCTCCAGCCACTGGGCGAGGGAGAACAGGAACACCACCATGGCACCCTCGTCCCAGGCGTCGATGAACAGGGCGCCGATCACCGCCACGCTCATCAGCACGTTCATGTCGATGGCGCCGTGGTGTGCCGCTGCCCAGGCCTTGCGGGCGATGGGCCAGCCGCCGGCGAGGATGGCGCTGCCGAAGGCCAGCTTTGCCCACAGCGCGCCTGCGCCGAGGAGGTGATGCAGGATCAGCCCCAGGGCCACCAGCACGGCGGCGGACAGCATGGCGACGAGCGCCCCGTTTTCCGCCCAGAACCCTCTCTTTACCCGCGCCTCACCGAAGGGCACTGCGGTAAGTTTCGCCTCGGCCAGGGCGGCGATGATCTGTCCCAGGGGGAGTTGCTCAGGATCGTGCACCACGGCCAGACGCTGGGTGACGGGATTGGCATCGAGACTCACCAGCCCCGGCAGGTGGCCGAGCATTTTCTCGATCAGAGACACTTCTTCCGAGCAGTCCAGATTCTCCACTAGCAGCACGCTGGTGACCGGCTGCGAGGCGTCGTGCAGGGTGTAGCCCAGTGACTTTACCGTGTCACGCAGTTGGTCCGCCGCCTCGGGCGAGGCGACCTTGGCCGACAGCTTGCCGGCGGTGAAGTCCACGCGCAGATCCTCGACACCCTCGAGCCGGCCCGCCAGCTTCTCCACCTTGGCGGCGCAGTCGGGGCAGTCCATGCCGTCGATACGGCAGGTGAGGGTTTTGGGGTTTTTGTTGGTCATGGCTGTCAGTCTGTCACGGATATGCACAATTTTTTGTGATATATCTGTGGCCTGTTTGTGAGAGTGATTTCTGTGGGAGCGACTTTAGTCGCGAAGAAATAACAACCCTGTTCGCGACTAAAGTCGCTCCCACAGAAGTTGTTTCCACAAATGTGCCTTCTTTAGAAGTTGTAGGTTTGATTATCTCAACTGAAATATCCGTTTTTACGCCTCCAATACCCCTAGCCAGGCGGCATCCCAAAGCGGGTAATCACCAATCTTCTCGACCAGTCCGGCGCGAAGAGGGTTTGCAACGACATAGCGAGCAACGTCCCGTATATCCTCGTTCTTGCGCAGGGCATGGTCATGAAAGCCTGTCTGCCAAACGGCTCCATTCCTGCCTAACTTCAGATTGATGCCCCTTGCACTACTGCCTTTCAAGCGGCGAACAATCTCCGATAATCCCAGGTTTCCCTGGAGTTGAATCAGCCAATGCAAATGGTCCGGCATGATGACAAAGGCGAACGAATCCACCATGTGCATTGATGAAGCGCTTTCATTTCACCAACCAGAATGCGTCCAAGCATGAAATCTGCAAAAAACGGACAGCGTTCGTGTGTGTTAGTGGTAATCAGGTAGACAGCACCTTGTTGTGAGATGCGTCCTTTTCGCAGCACTTGCGATCTGGCTTTTTGTAAGTTTGGCACTCCCGAGACCCTCCTTGGTCATAATTGATTTGCACAACTCGTGTGGGAGCGACTTTAGTCGCGAAGAAATAATAACCCTATTCGCGGCTGAAGCCGCTCCCACAAGAAGCCGCTCCCACAAGAAGCCGCTCACACAAGAAGCTGCTCCCACAAGAAGCCGCTCACACAGATGCTTTACTTCTGCTCCATTTTCTCCCGCGAAAACACCCCATACAATACCGGCAGCACGAACAGCGTCAGCAGGGTCGACGAGGCCAGCCCACCCACCACCACGGTGGCCAGTGGCCGCTGTACCTCGGAGCCGACGCCGCTGGCGAGCAGCATGGGGATCAGACCCAGGGCGGCGATGCTGGCGGTCATCAGCACCGGGCGCAGACGCGAGAGGGCGCCTTCGAAGACCGCCGTGTGGGTGTCGTCGCCGCCCAACAGGCGTTGGTTGATGGCGTTGACCATCACCACGCCGTTGAGCACGGCAACACCGAACAGGGCGATGAAGCCGATGGAGCCGGGCACCGACAGGTACTGGTTGGAAATGTACAATGCGACGATGCCGCCGATCAGCGCCAGCGGCACATTGATCATGATCAGCGCCGCCTGGCCGACGGAGTTGAAGGCGAAGTAGAGCAGCAGGAAGATCAGCCCCAACGACAACGGTACCACGATCATCAGGCGTGCCTGGGCGCGCTGCTGGTTCTCGAACTGACCGCCGAAGACGACGGTGTAGCCGGGCGGCATGTCGATGTCACTGTCGATGCGCTGTTGTAGCTCGGCGACCAGACCACCCATGTCGCGCCCTTCGACATTGGCCTGAATCACCACGCGGCGCTGCACGTCGTCGCGACGGATCTGCGGTGGGCCGGACTCGATGGCGACGCCGGCCACATCGCCCAGTTTTACCCAGGCGCCGTTGGGGGCCTGAAGGATCAGGCTGCGGATGGCCTCGACGTCGTCACGGTAGGGCTTAGCCAGACGCACATAGATATCGTAACGCTCATTGCCGTTGATGACCTGCCCGGCCTCGGCACCACCGATGCCGTCGGCCACCAGGTTCATGACCTGCGCCACGGGGATGCCGTAGCGGGCCAGGGCGTCGCGATCCGGGCGCACCACCAACTGCGCCTCACCCTCGATCTGCTCCATGGCAACGCCACGTGTACCTTCCACCTGCTTCACCAAGGCTTCGATCTCGCTGCCCTTTTTCGCCAACATATCGAGATCGGCGCCGAACAACTTGATGGCCAGCTGCGCCTTGACGCCGGACAGCAGTTCGTCGACGCGTGTGGCGATAGGCTGGGAGAAAGAGAACAACAGGCCGGGGTGTACCGACATCTTCTTTTCCATCAATACCTGCAGTTCCTTGCGGTTCGGCGCCGTGGTCCACTCATGCACCTGCTTCAGGCCGACGAAGATCTCCACGTTGGACACCGGCTCCGGGTCGCCGCCGATTTCAGCGCGGCCGATGCGGCTGGAGACATACAACACCTCGGGGAAGGTCATCAACTGGTGTTCCAGCTTCTGCGCCACGTCCAGCGAGGTTTGCAGGCTGGAGGAGGGTGCCAGGGTGATGCGGATATTCATCGTGCCTTCCTCCAGTTCCGGCACGAATTCGGTACCCAGCAGTGGTACCAGGGCCAGGGCGCCGCCGAACAGGAGCAGCGCCGATCCGACCACCAGCCAGCGCCGTTTCATGGCCGCCTTGAGTGACCAGCGATACAGCGCCGACAGCGGCCGCATGATGGGGCTTTCCCTTTCCTTCACGCCACGCTTGAACAGATAGGTCGCCAACGCCGGCACCACTACCAGGGCCACCAGCAGCGAGGCCAGCATGGCCAGCACGATGGAGATGGCCATGGGCTGGAACAGCTTGCCTTCCACCCCTTCGAGGGTGAATAGCGGGGTGAAGACGATGATGATGATCATCACCGCAAAGAACACCGGTCGGCCCACCTCTTTGGCGGCCTCCTTGATGCGCAGGGCCATGCCGTGGTTGTCGTGGGCGGCGTCGAAGGGGGTGGGCGAACCGCCGGCGATCTCCTTGCGGATCTGTTCCCGATGGTCGGCATCGGGCCGGGTGAGGTGACTGAAGATGTGCTCCATCATGACCACCGAGCCGTCGACCATCATGCCAATGGCGATGGCCAGGCCACCCAGTGACATGAGATTGGCCGAGATGCCCCAGTGGGCCATGGCCATCAGCGCCAGGCCGATGGAGATGGGTACCGAGATCAGGACCAGCAAAGCGGCGCGCAGGTTGAGCAGGAACAGCACCAGCACCACCACGATCAGCACGAAGGCCTCCAGCAGGGCCTTGCTGACGGTGGACACGGCCTGATCCACCAGATCGGACTGGTCGTAGAACGGCTCCAGGGTGACGCCATCGGGCAGGGCGGTCTGGATCGCCGGCAGGCGCTCCTTGATGCCGTCGATGGTGGCCTTGGTGTTGGCGCCCATGCGCTTGAGCACGATGCCGGCCACCACCTCGCCGAGCTGCTCGGGATTGCCGTCGGCGTCACGACGGCTCATGGTCACCGCGCCCTGGCGGATCTCCGGGCCGAAGGTAACGCTGGCCACGTCGCGCACGCGCACCGGTATGCCGTCTGCGTCTTTTAATGGCACGTTGCCGATATCGCGCAGGCCGTCCTCGCCGCTGCGCACCCAGCCCACGCCGCGAATCACCAGCTGCTCGGCGCCGCGGTCCAGGTACCAGCCGCCGGCATTGCGGTTGTTGTCCTCGATGGCATTGGCCACATCGTCGCCGTGCAGGCCGAAGGCCAGCAGTTTCTGCGGATCGAGTTGCACCTGGTACTGGCGCACTTCTCCGCCGAAGGAGAGCACGTCGGTGACGCCGCCCACTGGCATCAGCAGCAGTTTCACCACCCAGTCGTTGAGGCTGCGCAGGGCGATGGCGTCGTACTTCTGCGTATCTTCAGCGCGCAGGATGTACTGATACACCTGTCCCAACCCCGACGTGTTGGGCCCCATCTCGGGCGTACCGATACCGTCGGGGATCTGTTCCCGCGCGGCCTGCAGGCGTTCGAACACCAGCTGACGGGCGAAGTAGATGTCCGTACCTTCCTTGAAGACCACGGTGATTACGGACAGGCCGGTCTTGGAAATGGAACGCACCTCTTCCACGTCCGGCAGGGCGTACATGACCGCTTCGATGGGGAAGGTGATGAGCTGCTCGACTTCCTCCGAGGCCAGACCGCGTGCCTCGGTGTTGATCTGCACCTGCACGTTGGTGACGTCGGGGAAGGCATCCAGATTGAGCTTGGGAAGGATGAGCATGCCGCCGACGATACTGGCCAGCAAGGCCAGTACCACCAGCAGGCGATTCTCGACGCCGAGGTCGATGATTTTATTAAGCATATCAACGACTCCTATTAATGGTTATGTATATCAAACCCGCCCTTGGCGAGTTCGGATTGCACGAAGAAGGTGCCTTCGGTCACCACACGTGTGCCGGGGGCGATACCGTTGATGATCAGCTGTTCGCCGACGCTGCGCACCACCGTGACCTCTTTCGGCTCGAAGCGGCCGGGTTCTTTCTCGACGAAGACCTGCCAGTCACCATCAGCGCTGCGTACCACCGCGTCCAGCGGCAGGGCCAATGCTTTGCCCTGGCTTTCCGCATCGATAGTCACATCGACAAACATGCCGGGGTGCAAACGGTCACCGGGATTCTTGATGCCGATGCGTACGGCCTGGGTACGTGTGTTTTCGTCGATAGCGTGATGGATCTGCAGCACCTTGCCACGCAGGGTGGTGTTGCCGATACGCACGGTGGCGCCAGCGCTGTTATGGATGCGGTGGGCATCCTCCGGCGTCAGGCGGGCTTCCACCCACAGGGCGGATTCGTCACTGATGTCGAACAGCACGCGACCCGGTTCGATCAGTTCGCCGAGGATGAAGTCGTCGCTGGTCACGGTGCCGCTCTGCAGGGCATAGAGATCGAAGCGGCCGATGGCCTGTGCGGGATCATCGGTTCTCAGAAGGGCCGCTACCTGTGGTTTGCTCATGCCGTAGGCAAGCACGCGGGCCTCGGCCTGCTGACGGTTGATTTGTGCCTCGGCGTAGCGTTTGGCCGAGACTACCTTGCGACCGAGTTTTTTCACCCGTTTCCATTCACGGTCGCTCTTTAGAAGATCGCCCTGGGCCTCGGCCATGGCGACGCTGGAGAGAGTGACAAGCAACTGCCCACGCTTGACATGATCACTCAGGCGGGCGTGCCGGGCGACGATCTGCGCGCTGATGCGCGGTGTGATCTTGCTGGCGCGGTAGGCGTCGAACATTACCTCGCCGGGGGCGCTGACCACTTCGTGCAAGGTTTGCTGGCGCAGAGGGGTAACGACAATACCGGCGGTGGTCATTTGTTGTGGGGTCAGTTCGACGTCGCCGCCTTCTTCCTCGTGTCCGCCGTGTTCATCACCATGTTCGTCTCCGTGACCCTCTTCCTCGTGTCCACTGTGCTCATCGTCGTGATCATTGTGGCTTTCACTATGACTTTCATTATGGATCGGTTTTTCATCATGCCCGTGGCCGTGCTCTTCGCTGGCCCAGCCAGGGCCGGCCAGGATCAGGGCGAGCAGGGCGGGGTAAAGAATGTGCTGTTTCATGCTGTTCTCCGTTTGCCGGCGCTGCGCGTTGGGCGCGCCGGCGAATTGTTCAATGGCAAAGGGTGTGAGTTTCCACCGCTTGCTTAAAGGCACCACTTTTGGTGTGGCGATGTGTTGGCTTGTGGGAGCGGCTTCAGCCGCGAAGCATTGTTCGGCATCGCTTCGCGGCTGAAGCCGCTCCCACAGTATTCATTGCGAAGGCGATGGGTATTCTATTGATTCGCTATTCATGGATACTCCCGTCTTTAGATCCAGCGCCAATCTGCCCCGATGCCCTCAACCACTCGACCCAGGCCAGGCGCAAGTCGCCCTTCAGTTCGGCGGCGGTGATCTGGGTATTGATGTTCTGGCCGGTTTGCAACAGGTAGTTGGTAGTACTGAGTTCGCCAGCTTCCCAGATGCGCTGCACCAGGTTCAACTGCTGTGTCAGATTGCCCTGGCCCGCATCCTGCCACTGGCGCCAGGCGCGGTGGGTGAGGCGGTATACCGAGAGGCTGCCATTGAAGCGGCTGGCGGCGAGACGGTGCAGATCCAGCAGAATTTTTTCTTCCTGTACGGCCTGTTGCGAGGCAGCGGTGACCTCGGCGGTGAAGTTATTGCGCACATTCAGCGGTATGGAGAAATTCAGCCCCAGCAGCAGATCATTTTCCTCGGCGCCGCCACGCAGGCCAAACGTGGGATCGGCACTGCGGCTGGCACGCGCCAGCTCGATGCCGCCACGGGCATTGGCGATACGCGCCTGCTGGGCAATGAGCTGGGGCAGCCTGGCCAGCAAGGCGTCACGTTGTGGCTCGGCGGGCGGGGCGGGGGGCGGGCTCGGCAGGCTGGGCCACTGACTCAGACTCAGACTGCTGGCGGCCACCAGTGAGGCCTGCTGTGTTGCGACTTCGGCCTCACGGCGTGCCACCTGCATACGCGACTCGCTATAGGCGACCCGCGCCAGGGCGACGTCCAGCTGGCCGAGGTCGCCGGCGGCATAGCGCTGTTCGGTGGTCTCCACCAACTGGCCCATGAGTTCACTGTAACGCCTGGCCAGTTGCCGCTGCTCCTGCGCGCTTTGATAGCTGGCAAGGGCTGTCAGTACCTCGCTGGCCACCTGCTGGTGCAGGCTGGCCAGCTCGGCCTGGGCGATGTGTACTTCGCTGTTGCCCATCTGCCGCTGGGCGCCGCGCTTGTCGCCCCAGTCGATGGTTTGGTTGATGCCGACACTGATGGTATTGACGGCAGTGCGTTCCGCGTCCACTTCCAGTTCCGGGTTGTAGATGGGTTTGCCTGCCGCGGCACCACGGGCGCGGGCGGCATCGATGGCGGATTGTGCCGCCTGTATGCCGGGGTGGCTTTCCCAGACCTGCTGCAGCAGGTCATCGATGGCTGGCGATGTGGGCGGTGGTGCGGCCCATGTGGGCAAGACCAGACAGGCCAGCAGGCCTGCCAGAAAAAGGTGCTTCAAAGGCATGTAGAACTCCCGAAAATCTGAAAATCACACGTTGTCGCAGGACGCATACAGGCGCTGCGCGATATGTAAAAAAGTGTGAATCAGATCCGGGGAGGGCGAACGGGCGGGGCGGAATGCCGGGAAATCAGGGTTTGAAGGGAAATCGGAAAATAGGTGTCATGCCCCAGGAAGTGTATGACATCGCTGTCCGAGGTCATGGCCACCAGGTGCGATGACATGTGGCAGCCGTGACTCTGGTGGTGGTCGGTGCCGTCCACCGGGGCATCATACAGGCAGCCGGATGCCACGGCGGCGTGGTCTGGCACCAGACCCACATGCGTATCCGATGCCCAGACGATACCGGTGCTGAACAGGGCAAGGATCAATAGCGAGAGGAGTGTGCGGCGCATAGGTAGTGATTCTGGTGGCTAGCCGGTGTTCCGTCAAGTTAATAGGTGAGGTGAGAGGCCGGATGAGGCGAAGTGGAATCCTGCGGCGCATTCCCTGGATTGCGCTACGCACCATCCAGGCTACCTTGTTATCACAGGACCGCGCTGATAGATGGAGTAATTGAATGCCGGGCACTATTTTTGCCGCAGGCGGCCGATGATGCGCGGCAGAAAGGCCACCAGCGCCAGCAGGGCGAGGGCCAGCATGCCTTTCTGGATCAAGCCCTCGCCGCTGGCCACCGCCTCGCGCCCGGCGTAGCCGAGATAGGTATAGGCGAGGGCGCCGGGCAGCATGCACACATAGGTGGCGATGAGATAGTGGGACAGCTTGATGCGCGTCAGGCCGAGGGCGTAATTGAGCAGGTTGAAGGGGAACAGCGGCACCAGGCGCACGAAGGCGACGAAGCGCCAGCCTTCACCCTCGACGCCTTGTTTGAGCTGCTGCAGACGGCCGCCGGTCTTTTGTTCCACCCAGTCCGAGGCCAGGTAACGGGCGACAAGAAAGGCCAGCGTGGCGCCGAGGGTTGCGCCGGTGAGGTTGTACAGCGTGCCCCAGACCGGGCCGAACAGCGCGCCGCCGACCAGCGTCAGCGCCGAGCCGGGCAGAAAAAAAACCGCGCCCAGGGCGTAGACGAGCATGAACAGGATCGGCCCGGCGGGGCCGGCGTCTTTCACCCAGATTTCCAGTGCGGCGGCGTCGAAGGCATCGCGGTAGACGATGGCCAGGGCGATGCCGGCGATCAGCAGGGCGAACAGGGCGTAACGAAAGATGCGAGTGTTCATGGATTGATAATTCCCGTTGGATTTGTTCCGGGTGTAGGTTGGGCAAGGGAGCGAAGCGACGTGCCCAACGGAACTCTGGAATGTTGGGCACGCTGCGCTTTGCCCAACCTACAGATTTTTACTTTCGCCGGGTTTGCTCCATTCGCGTCGATTGATCGCATACCCCGTAATCTTGCCCACGAACGGCAGGACCAACATGCCGGGTAGTTGATTGACCTGTTTCGGATCACGGTATTTATGGATGCCGATGGTCATGTTGTCGTGGCCTTCACGCGGCTGGTCGATGTAGGTGCCGAACAGGCGGTCCCAGTGGGACAGGTTAAAGCCGTAGTTGCTATTGGCCTCGTTATCTTCCACAGAATGATGCACACGGTGCATATCGGGTGTAACTACGAATAGACGTATGATGCGGTCGATGCCGCGCGGCAGGCTGACGTTGCTGTGATTGAACATGGCCATGGCATTCAGCACCACTTCGAAGATCACCACCGCCACCACCGGCGCGCCAAGCACAATGATGGTGGCGAACTTGATCAGCAGCGACAGGATAATTTCGATAGGGTGAAAACGCGCGCCGGTGGTGACGTCATAATCCAGGTCGGCATGATGCACCCGGTGCAGGCGCCACAGGGTGGGCACGGCATGCACCAGCACATGTTGCAGATAGATGATGAAATCCATCGCCACCACCGCCAGCACCACGCTCAGGGCAACGGGTAGGGAATAATAGTTGAGTAGACCCCAGCCATGCTCGGCGGCGAAGACGGCCATGCCCACGGCGGCGGCGGGAAACAGCAGCCGCAGCAGCAGATTATTGAGGAACACCAGGCCCAGGTTGTTGGCCCAGCGCACCGCCTTCGAAACGGTCAATGCGCGGCGTGGGGCGATGACCTCCCAAGTTGCCATCACGGCGAAGATGCCGAAAAAGAAGCCGAGACGGATGGCGATCTCGTTTTGCACCACAAATTCGTCGAACGTCATGTCTGGCTTGTTCCGGGTTGGGTGCCCGCAAAACGCGGGCTATAATGGGTAATGAATCAACTATTCAATAAATCAGTTGAATAGAAGAATAGCGGGAATGGCCACCATGTCAAGCAATGCATCGAACTCACAAAGCATGAAAGGCAGTTTCAAGCACGACCTGTTTGCCCAGTTCGCCCGTGTCGGCAAGGCGCTGAGCAATGGCAACCGGCTGGAATTGCTGGAGTTTCTCGCCCAGGGCGAACGCGGCGTGGATGAACTGGCGCGGATTTCCGGGCTCAGCGTCGCCAACACCTCGCAGCACCTGCAGCAGCTTCGCCAGGCTGGGCTGGTGCTGTCGCGCAAGGAAGGACTGAAGGTTTACTACCGACTCAGTGGCGACGATATTATTACTCTGCTGGATGCCCTGCGCGGCGTGGCCGAGCGCCACGTGGCCGACGTGGAACGACTGGTGAACACCTATCTCACGGTGAAGGACAGCCTCGAACCCATCCCCCGAGACGAGCTGCTGGAGCGCGTGAAGCATGATCTGGTGACGGTACTGGACGTGCGCCCGCCGGAGGAATTCGCCGCCGGCCACGTGCCGGGCGCGGTCAACGTGCCGCTCGACGAACTGGAGCAGCATTTGAAGACATTGGACCCGGAACAGGAAGTGGTGGCCTATTGCCGCGGCCCGCACTGCGTGCTGGCCTTCGATGCGGTGGCCAGGCTACGCGAAAAGGGTCTCAAGGCGCGGCGGATGCAGGATGGGTTTCCCGAGTGGAAGCAGGCGGGGTTGCCGGTGGAGGAAGGGGAATAGCGCCCTGTTATTTCACCCAATTGTAAAGGCTGTCCCGAGAAAGGCTTCGTTTATTGGTCTCAGTCCGCTAGTCAAAACTATGCACTTTAGTGCAAGGCTTTAGCATTAATAAACAAGTGTGCGCAGCACCATCATTGCTTGAAAGCATAACGACTTTCAGTCGTTTTTAAACAACCTATGGACTTTCAGTCCATAGTGGTTGAGTTTGGCACTGACAGCCATTGGAATAGTTCATTCTTTGGGGCTGTTTGGTTTCAGCGCCCCCAGTGCTTCAAGGCGTTGGTAGATGATGTCTTCACGTGCAGGCTCGTTACGGGCACAGGCTTGTACGGTGTAATCAAAATCATTGTGTTTAAGCAGCGTATGAATCTGTGTGCCAATATAGTTTTTTAGTTTTGTCCCTGCCTGTTCGACTTCTTGTTGTAATTCTTTTCGGCCATCGATGATATTCAGCAAGTCTTCAATGTCATGGCTGGATAACGGGTCGTTATTTCCTCGGCCATTGTAGGCTTCTAATTTCGTGGCGATAAAATAGCAGGGGTTGACTAGGCGTATATGCTGGCCATCACTCAGCTCGACATCCTTGGCGTATTTGAGGGCGTCACTGTACCAGCGGTTGCTGAAGCCAAGAATACTGGCATCGTCGGGCATGAAGTCGACTTTAAGTTCCCCAAGGCGCATGCGGCATATCACGTCGTCTTGTGGATTGACGGTAAATCCTCGTTCTGTGAGTTGCGCCTGAAAGGCTGCCCACTGCGGATAACCGATG